>JBCCRV010000268.1:0-9122 GCA_039201085.1 Myxococcota bacterium
CGCGCCGAACAGCCCGCGCCCCATACGTGGCACTACACCTTTCGAAGCTACCCCGCTTACTTGGACACATACGTCATCGGCGTAATGGAAGGCGTGGTCGCCCACTTCGGCAAGGCCGCCAAGTTTCGCCACACGCCGGGCATCTTCTTCGACGGCGTCATCGAAATGGTCTGGTCTGAACCGTAGTCAAACGAGGCCGTCGGAAGACGTTCGATGAGCACCGTGATGTTCGCTCAATGAAGAGTTGTTCCTCCTGCGGCGAATGAGAGGTGCCCCGGCCAACGGACTGCATCCGTCGTTCATGTGCACGGTGCAAGGCGTGCCAAAGACGACGATTGCCCGTCGCTCTAGCCGACTTCCGACGTCGGGTTGTTTTTCGATTTGAAGTCTCCAACGTGCATGCCGCGCGGGTCATTGAAGTACGACATGAGCATCGTCTAAGCATTAGTTCTTCGACGATGTCTGAGTGCGACGACTGATCGTTGGCCGCGAAGATTCCGTCAACGCAGCCCGGCAACGCTGTGTGTATTCACGGTATGACCACGCTCACACAAAAGGTCGTTAGAACGTCGTACGATTCAGATGGAGGTGGTGTCATGAAAACCCTCATCGCTCGCTCGCTCGCTCGCTCGCTCGCTCGCTCGCTCGCTCGCTCGCTCTAGTACTTGTGCCGCTGTCGGCTTGTATGACCGCGCCGAGCCACGGAACGAGCGTCTCGAGCACGAGCCAGTCGCAGACGTTCTCGGGCTATGTCTTTAGTCCCAACGTGCAAATCCAGGTGCAGGCGCGTCGGCCGCCGGACGGTGCTTGGTCCAACCTAACAACCGACTACAGCAGCAATAACAGCAGTGGCGGTCTCCACGGTCAGTCGCTCTACGCGTGGAGCACACCGCCCGCACATCACCGAGGTCGCTCTGCCCGTTCTCTTCAATACGGAACGACGTACAAACGAAGGGAACAACGCTTACATTGACGGCGATCTCTACTATCGACTGCCCCCAATGCGAATGGCATCGTCCGGCACTGCCGCTCGGTTACCGCTGGTCAGAGCAATGACACCGAATGGAGGAGGTGCCGACCGAGCACGGCCGCGGCCCGCTGAATCCGACATGCACCGCACCGCGGAGGGAGTGGAATGATACGCCTTCTTCTCGTCGGTGTTGTCGCGATCCTCACGGTCAGCGCGCGAAGTGCATCCGCGCAAGTGGAACCGAACAGCTATGAAATCGCTTTCGTTGAGGAGTTCAGCACCACACCTGAGCAGTACACCAATCGTGTACGGCGTCTGCGTATCGTTGGTTGGACGACGATGGTTGTGGGAGCAGGGTTGCTGACGTCGGCGGTGCTACTGCAAGACCAAGGAAGCGGCTTGGGTTTGCCCATTGGACTCGGGATGAGCGCGGCGGCGCTCTTCGCTGTGGGAGGAGGATCACTCCTGCGTGCTCGACTGATGATTGGTCGCCGGCGTCGATGGCGCGCTCGCCACGGAGCGAGCGTCCATCTGCGCCTTACAGGGCCCGGGGCGGCGCTCCGGATCGCTTGGTAACGTCGTTGAACTGAGCGAAATACGTGTTGAGGTTCTACTTATCCTTCGGTGTGCTGATCGCTCTTGCGGGTCCCGTGTCCGGGAAGGCACAGGTCGTCGAACCTCTTCTTCTTCAAACGGGAGCGCTGCAGCTGAACGCTGCGAACACGAGCAGCGACGTTCACTCCACCTTTGTTGACCGCTTTGGCCCGACGTCTGTGCAGTACCACCGACGTATTCGCCGCCTACGTGGGATCGGCTGGCCGCTCTTGACGGCAGGCTTTGCCCTGACCATCCCAATGTCCGCCCTCGCTGGTGATATTATCGGCGGTGACACGGCGAACAGCACGGCAAACAAGCTCTATGCGGTAGCGATTTTCGCAGCTGGCTCAATTGCGTCGGGCGCCGGTGCGATCATCCGTGCTCGTCTCATGGTAAACCGACGTCGGCGCTGGCGCGCTCGGGACGGTGTTGCCGAAATCGATCTCCAACTTCGCGGTCCGGGAGCCGCGCTTCGTATCGCTTGGTAGTCAGAGCAATGACACCGACTCCAGTGTGCACCGTCGGGCGGCGAGCCGTCACGGAGTTGCAAGGGTTGAACTGCATCCCGTCGTGACCAGGAGCGGCGCTCCAGATCGCTTGATGGCGGTCATGGGACTGAGCGGCATGCATGTTCCGTGTTCCGCCTTACGTGACGCTACCGACACGTAGGAGCTTTTGCGGCCGCTACTGTAGGACGGTACGGTCGCCGCATGACGGCGTCGAAAGTGCGGATGGAGCTTGCTCCGTACTACTACGTGGAGCTGGTTGTGGAAGGGTCCACGCTCGTGGAGCGTCGCCGGTGGCGCGCGGGTGACCCTCTGAAACTCGAGCGCACGAAGTGCGCGAGCAAGAAGGCCGCGAGCGAGCTTCTTGAACGGGTCGTCAACCACTGCCGATCCAAGGGTTGGACTACTGTCGGCGCTGCGGAGCTGGCGCTCCCCGACGATGCCCGCGGCATGCGTGGCTTTGAAGTCACTTGGGCGCATGCCCTAGAAGGACTCAAGGGGCGGCTGCCGAAAGCGCAGTTCGCGATGGTTCGGGGCTTCGCCCGCGCCAACGCGGCGTCCTCGGTGCTTTGGGTGGACGAGCCGTGGGCAGAAGTGCCTTACGAGGACTTCGCAGCAAACGCGGCGGTGGCGCTTGCGGTGTTCGCTGAGCCCGTCGATTGCGAGGGGGCGCTGCGGCTCGCGCCGTTCGAGCTGCTTGGCGACGCGGATCCGTCAGACCAGCCCCGCACCTACGTCTTTCTCGAGGAGGTTCGGGCCGAGGCCGTGGTGGTGGTCCCCGACGCGACAACCATCCTTGCCGGCGGACTGATCGTTTCGGCGGCATGCTTTAGCGCGCCTGACGCGACGACGTTTGTGGGGTGCCGTTTGCACGCCGATACGGTGGTCAGCGGACTCGGCGATGGTTGGGTTAGCTTGCTGCCCAGAACGAAGGTTCGGGTGAAGACCCTTTGCGACTACATGGAGGGAAAACATAGCGCCCGGTCCGTGCCCTTCGAGCGTGCCTTCGCCCGATGGGCAGACGAGCTCGACGATGCCTCCGCTTGGGAACTCTTCGGCGAAGCGATGGACCGGGGCGAGTCCGTGTGCGCCGAGTGAGCGATGAGGTACCAGAGACCTGACCAGCATTCCCGCGTCGTCGCTTTGCGACGACAGCACGGCGCTTGCAGCCATCCAAACCTGGACCCCTATGCTTATCGGGGCGCTGCGGATTCAGACGCTCCATCCGTCGCACTGTCGGCGAAAATCGCCGGGCGGCAATGCTGGTCAGGTCTCTAGGCCGAGGGCGCCGATGCAGCGCGAACCGAGTCCGCAGCAGGAAGCAGCCGCAGATGCGGTGTGGCCCGTAGTGTCCACGCGCCGCCGCCGAGCTCACGCAAAAATCGCCGTGGCCAGTTTTGAGCAGGTGGCACGAGATTTAGCGTCCGCGAAGCGAAGTAGATGCCGAGCGTTTTCGAGGTGAGGGGATGGCTGAAGGTCGAGCTGGCGGAGATATGATCGTGGCGATTAGCTGGATCAGCTCTCTCTTGCTACGGAACTTGAATCCAAATCGCGATCAGTGAGCCGCTGCCGACGACGACGTCCATATGGCCGTCCTCGTTGAAGTCACCATGTCCAACGCTTTGGTCCATCCAGCTGCCGGCACCGAGGGGCGACTTCAAGTCGGCAGCTACGTAGCCGTCCTCGGTGCCGACGGCGAGCCCTGGACCGGTACCATAACAGAAGATATCGCCGGTTCCATCGCCGGAGAAGTCGGCGTAGATCGGATTGCCGAAAGTGCAGTCGATGGCGCCGAGACGCTGGGTTGCGAAGCTCCCGTCTACGAAGTCGTCAAGGATCACGTGTCTGAGCTCGGGGTGTGCGAGTCGGCCGCTGAGGATCTCGTCGACCCCATCGTCGTCAATGTCGTAGAGGTCAAAGACGGTGCTTGTTGTCCTCGTGGGAAAACCATAGGCCGCCGCGATAGGGATGTGCGTGCCGACCGCTTCGCCTTCGTTCACCACCACGTGGACCCGAGACCGGTCCCTGGGGCCCGCTCCCATGACATCGTTCCGCCCGTCGCCCGTGATATCACCGATGCGCACATGTTCGACGCTGTCTTCGAGGGAGAACGTGTCGGTACGAAAGGGACTCGTGCGCCGAATCTGTATCTCATCCGCCCCGTTGCCCGTGGCCAATACGAGGTCTGCCCGGTCGTCATCGTCAAGGTGCCCAAGAGCGACCGACCGGCAGCAACCGGAAACCCTCGTCGCGCCCACCGCAAAACGACCGCTGCCGTCGTTGGTGAAGAAAGCAAGGTTATCGGTGGGGTCTCGTCCGACGACGACGATATCTGGTGCGCCGTCCGCGTTGCGATCACCAATCGCCAACGCTTGCGGTCTTGAACGGACGTTGTACGTGGCTGGAGCACCGAGGTTCCCCATGCCATCGCCGAAGAACACGTGAACGCGTGAGTTGGACACGGTCGCGACTACGATATCCAAATGACCGTCTAGATTGAAGTCGGCGACACCCACACCTTGATGCCGGGCTACCGGACCACCGAGCGCTGCCCGGGAACCTTCAATAAAGCTGATCGCGGGTGGCGGCAGGCCGGTATCCGGGGCGCCACTGTCGCTCATGTCTCCATCGTCGGCGTCTCCAAGGTCGAGGACTTCCGCGTCGGCCAGCGCGGCGTCGGAAGGACGGGTGTCCGCGTCCAAGCCCATATCGTTCAACGCAAGGTCATACGTTGCGGTGCCGTCCGTGGCCGACGCATCGATGGGTCCGCCCTGTGCGTCGCCAAGGTGCATTGAATCGGCGATTGGAGAGCCATCGCCTAACACACCCGCGTCTACGGCCACATCACTTCCCGGCGTGACCTCGGCACCGCCTTCGCATCCGCTCGACGACACCCAGCCGCAGAGCATGGCGATGCGAACGGACCGTGCAAGCAGGGTCGCCCGCGGGCGGAGGGGACGAACTTCCGATTCAACGGAGGGCGAAGGGAGCGGCATGCAGAGTCCTGTTTCGATCGAGAAAGCAAAGCCTGGTGTGCCCTGCGGACCTCAGTGTTCGCCGTCTGTTTCGCAGTCACCACTCGCGTGGGCATTCGCCAAATGCCGTGTGATTACCGACTCATGCGTCGCTGCGCCGCATGCGTGCTCGCCAATCGGATGGCCGCCACGCGCCAACCAGCGCGAACACTCTGAAGACCTCAAGGCGCGTCCAAGCTCCTAAGCTCAAGAGAACCTCGCGTGAAAAGCGATGGGCGACTCGAGTGTGATTCACAAGCCGTCAAAGCGGCGACGGGTTCTTGAACTTGTTGCTCGCTCCTCGTGATTGCGACCGGCAACACACCAAAGATCTTACGGACCCAGCGTGTAATAGGCTGGCGCCATCTTGCGGACGAGCGCGCCCGCGTCATGATCGCGCCATCACTTCACACGAAGTTCTTCGATGAGTTCAAAACCCCTTTGGCCGATATTTGTGATTCCCGTGTCGATGCTCTTCGGCGCGGGCCTCGTGCTTGCGGCGGGCAAGCTCTTCACGCCTGCGCCGGCGCCGGCGCCGGTGCTTCCCGTACCGACGGAGCCCGAGGCGACGCCGGAGCCCGAGGTGACGCCCTCGCCGCCGGCGATTGAAGCGCGCGGCGATCTATCGCCGGCGGAGCAGACGACGATCGAGATCTTTCGGCGCGCGAGTCCTTCCGTCGTGTTCATCACGAAGCTCGAGCAGCAGGTCGATCCCTTTCGCCGAAACGTGATGGCGATCCCCGCCGGCACGGGCTCCGGCTACATCTGGGATCGGCAGGGCCACATCGTGACGAACTTTCACGTCATCGCCGGCGCCGACGGCGCGCGCGTGACCCTTTCGGACCAAAGCGTGTGGCCCGCACAGCTGGTCGGCGCGTACCCGGACAAGGACCTGGCCGTGCTCCGCATCACGGCGCCCGAAGACAAGCTTCCGCCGCTACCCTTGGGAACGTCGGCGGACCTCGTCGTTGGCCAGCATGTCTTTGCCATCGGCAATCCCTTTGGCCTCGATCAGACCCTTTCGACGGGCGTGATCAGCGGCCTCGGCCGCGAGATCATGAGCATGAGCCGCCGGCCGATTCAGGGCGTCGTACAGACGGATGCGGCCATCAACCCCGGAAACTCGGGCGGGCCGCTTCTCGACAGCGCGGGCCGCGTCATCGGCGTTAACACGGCCATCTACTCACCCTCCGGCGCGTCCGCAGGCGTGGGCTTTGCCGTACCCATCGACGTCGTCGCAAGCGTGGTGCCGCAGCTCATTTCTACGGGTCGCGTGGAGCGCGCGGGCCTGGGCGTGCAGTTGGACGAAGGTCAGCTCGCGGCGCGCTTCGGTCTGCGCGGCGCGCTCGTCTTGGGTATCGTGCCTGGCTCCGGCGCGGAGCAGGCGGGCCTCGTTCCCACGCGGCGGGACGCGCGCACCGGTCGCGTGCTTCTCGGCGACTTGATCGTGGCCGTCGACGGCGAAGAGGTTAGCAACTCGCTCGATCTCTACCGCGTGCTCGACGGC
Source organism: Myxococcota bacterium (assembly GCA_039201085.1). Lineage (GTDB taxonomy): Bacteria > Myxococcota_A > Polyangia > Polyangiales > Houyiibacteriaceae > JBCCRV01. Next base: position 6,595 of record JBCCRV010000268.1, read on the forward strand.
CATGATGTTGGCGATGAGGTCAGCGTGACGCTCATTCGGGCTCGTCAGCGCACGGAGGTGCGCGTGGCCCTTTCGGCGCTGCAGTAGTCGAGCGCGGAGCAAGCGGCGTGCTTTCGGTGGTTGCGGAAGCTTGCTTCGCCGAGACGTCCGCCCGCGATCACTCGCAGGCGCGCGTCGTTAGTACACGTGTCGTTCCATCGACCGACGTGAGTCCTATCCAGTACACTCCGTCGACATAGTGCACATCGATCGCGTCGATGCTGACGGGCATGTTGTAGGTTGTCAGGTCCGCGAGCGTACCCGCCGTCACGTTCACCAGTTGGACGCGCGCCCTGGCGGGACGGGTGGGGTGCTTAGCGACGAGCAGCATTGGCTCAGCGGGCCCCGACGTTGCGACTCCGAAAAGGTCGCCAGTCTCGGCGAGCACGTTGGTCCGGGCTGCATCGATCGACGATGGCACGAGGTCCACGTGCAGTGTTTCGTCGGCGCCGTAGAAGACCGCCCAGCCGGAGGCGCTAAGGGGCACGATCACTGGCGGCGCGGAGAACGTGCCCAGCGGGTTTCGAAGGGCTCATGGCCGGCCATTTCGCTGGTAGTCGATGTTCGTTTCGCCGCCGTCGTTGTTGAGCACCACGTGCAGGCCTTCGACGGCGTCTTGGCCAAAGACTTCGCCGTAGCCGTCGGCGTCGCTGCGCCCGCCGACAAATGCCACGCTGTTGACTGAGCGCTTCGGCGCCGAACGACGGGTCATCGCCGACGTGCTGTTCGTACGCACGAAACCTTCCGCCAGCCCCGTGTGCCGCTGCGACGTGCACTCGCCTGAAGGCGAGAGGTGCTGAAGAAGGAAGCCGTCGGCTCCGTCGGCGCTCACCGCGCCTACGGCGAACGAGCCCCTGGCGATGTCCTGCATGTGCAGGTCGAGCAGTGGACCGTTGTTGATGCACGTGCCGGGAAGCTCAATGTCATCGAGAAACTCGTTGACGGTCTGCGACGGCCTGGGGCCGTCGGACGCGAGTTCGATGACTTCGTAGCCATCCGTCAGTCGTCGCGATACGAACTGACGCCCGTCCACGGAGAATACCTGAACGATCGTGAACTGCGTTGAAAAGGCCCGCGGTTCGCCCACGGCTTCGTAGGCGAGGGAGGGCGCCTCGAGGGCGAGGCCATCGACGGGCGGAAAACAGCCGCCCCCGCCGTCCATAATTGCGCTGTCCGGCGCGCCGCCATCGGGCGGCGCCGTGTCCGGAACGGAGTCATCCACCGCCGCGTCCACGGCATCGTCCGCCGCAGCATCCGCCGCGTCACCGTCCGCATCGGGCACGCCCACGTCCGGACCCTCCGCGTACTCGTAGTCGAGATCGAGGAGCGAAGAGCATCCAAGGGAGAGGCTGAGCGCAAGGGCAAGGCGCAGCGTCAAAACGTGCCTCGCAGCGAAACGGCGCAGGCGCCAGGCATGCACGCCACGTTTGGTTCGGCGGCGGGACGGGTCTTGGCCGCGCGAATGGTCAGCACGATGCCGACGATGCCGACAGCCGTAGCCAGCGGCCACATCACGTCCGTCGCAATGCCGAGGTTTCGTGCACGGTCCTCGATGGCGCGGTCCGCCGGGTCGCATTCGACGCGCGAGGGGCAGCGTGCTTCGAGCGAGTCGGCTTCGCTGGCGGCGCGCGCTCCGGTGATGACGGCGATCACACCAAGCGCCGCCGCCGTTCCGATCAGGGCTACGCCGGGCGCGAGGGACGCCCCCTCGGCGGGCGCGGGGGCCGCTTCCACTTCGCTCGTCTCTTCCGATTCCTCCGGACCTTCGAGGGCCGCCAGCCGCGCTTCGAGGAGCCCGCGATTTGGCACGTCCCCCACGTCGTCCAGATAGCTGCGAAGTGAAGCGGCTGCTTCCTCGCGCCGTCCCGCGTCGCGGTGGGCGAGGTAAATGTTGTGCTGCAGCTCTGCGTGCGGGCGAATCGCGTAGCTGGCCTCAAACTCCGTGACCGCCTCGTCGAAGCGGCCCGCCTCGTAGTGGCTCTGGCCCGCGCGAAAGTGCAGCCGTGCCCGTTCTTCCGCTTCGTCCTGGGCGTCCCCTTGGGCTGCAGCCGTGGAGCCGACGGATAACGCCAAAGCGAGAGCCAACCCGTATCGCATGCAAGAAAATACCATCAGCCAAACGCTGGACGCGCCTGTGAACCGCGTCCTTTGCCAAGGGTACACGTAAGCGCCGCCGCCCGCAGAGCGCCCCCCTACCTCGGCACCATGGCGCCGGTCCACCACTCGTAGTCGCGGCCGAGCGGATCGCCGGTCGGAAAGAACACCAGGTAGCTCATCGCGTCGTAGGGAAGGAACGTGGGCCTCCCGGGGAGCACGTTGCCGATTTGATGGACCGTACGCCACGTGCCGGCGCCGAAGAGATCACGAAGCGCAAGGACATGCGCTTCGTCGTCAACGGCCATTCGCATTTCTCGTCGATGGTTCCCCTCGGGACCGATTCGTCGGGCAAACCCGCGGCCTACTTCAACACCGGCACGTGGCGTACGGTC
>JBCCRV010000269.1:0-9116 GCA_039201085.1 Myxococcota bacterium
CCGCCGGTGAAATGCCCGTCGTGCTCGCCCCCGGCGACAGCGGCATCCTCCTCCACGAAGCCGTCGGTCATGGCCTCGAGGCGGACTTCAACCGCAAGGAAACCAGCAACTACTCGGGCCAGGTTGGAAACGCCGTCGCGAGCGAGCTTTGCACCGTGGTGGACGACGCCACGCTCGCGGGCAGCCGCGGAAGCATCAACGTCGACGACGAAGGCCTCTTGCCTACCCGCGCGACGCTCATCGAAGGCGGCATGCTTCGCGGCTACATGCAGGACCGCCATTCGGCCGAAAGCATGGGCGAAACGGCCACCGGCAACGGTCGCCGCGAGTCCTTCAAGAGTCACCCCATGCCCCGCATGACGAACACGCTCTTGCTGCCCGGCGAAGACGCGCCCGAAGACATCATTCGCTCCGTCAAGAAGGGCGTCTACGCCAAGAAGTACGGCGGCGGCCAGGTCGACATCGGCAACGGTGACTTCGTGTTCTCCCTCACCGAGGGCTACCTCATCGAAGACGGCAAGCTCACGGCGCCCCTCAAGGGCGTGAACCTCATCGGCAACGGCCCCGACGTCATGCGCAAGGTCACGATGCTCGGCCACGACATGGAAGTGAGCGATGGCATCTGGACCTGCGGCAAGGACGGCCAGTCCGTACCCGTGGGCGTGGGCTGCCCCACCATCAAGATCTCCGCCATGACCGTGGGCGGTACGGACCTGGGATAGCGCGAAGCGCCACGCGACCCTTTTCAAACGAACACGACCATGAGCTCTGACGACCTCCTTGCGATCGGTGATGCGATCGTCTCCCAAGCCCTCGACCTTGGCGCTACCGTCGCCGAGGCCTCGATTCGCGAAGGCTCGCACCTCTCCACGAAGGTTCGGCTTCGAAGCGCCGAACTCGTCGAAGAGGCCGGCAGCCGTTCGCTCGGCTTGCGCGTGATGGTGGGCCAGCAGGTTGCCGTGACCTACACGAGCGACTTCAGCGACGCCGGCCGCGCCCGGCTGGCGAGCGATGCCATCGAACTTGCGAAGCTCAGCCAGCCGGACGAATTCGCCGGCCCGCCGGACCCCTCGCTCCTTTCGAAGGCAGAAGACCATCGCGACCTGAACACCTTCGACGAAGCGATGGACAGCCTGGACGCGGCCGAAGCCTTGCTCCGCGCCACAAGCGGCGAGTCCGCGGCCCTCGACTTTGACAAGCGCATCACCAACAGCGAAGGCAGCACATTCACGCGCGCCCGCGGCCGAAGCGCCCTCGTCACCAGCGGCGGCTTTCGGGGCGAGAGCCGGGGCACGTACGCATCGCTCGCCGTTCAGCCCGTCGCCGACGACGAGGGCGGAAAGAAGCGCACGGGAAGCCACTGGGCGGCCCGCCGCCATCTGGCGGACCTCGAAGAAGCCGTCGGCGTCGGCGAGGAAGCCGCGCGCCGTACGCTGCGTAAGTTGGGCGCGAAGAAGATCGCGTCCGAAGAGCTGCCCGTGGTGTTCGACCCCGATGCGGCCCGCAGCATTCTCGGTCTGCTCGGCGGCTGCATCATGGGCTCGTCGATTTGGCGTCGCCGCTCCTACTTGGTCGACCGCCTCGGAGACGCCGTGGCGTCCTCCCACGTCACCATCGTGGACGATCCGCTCATCGAAAAAGGCAGCGGCAGCCGCGCCTACGACGGCGAGGGCCTCGCCTCGCGGCGGAATGTCGTCGTGGAAAACGGCGAACTCAAGACCTACCTGCTCGACAGCTACTCGGCCCGAAAGCTTGGCCTCGAGAGCACCGCCAGCGCATCGCGCGGCGCCAGCGGCGGCGTGGGACCAAGCACGAGCAACTTCGTGCTTCAACCCGGCTCGATGACCCAAGAAGAGCTGCTCGCGTCCACCGGACGCGGCCTCTATGTGACCACGATGATGGGCTTCGGCTTCAACGCCGTCACCGGCGACTTCAGCCGCGGCGCCGCGGGGTTCATGATCGAAAACGGCGAACTCACCTTTCCCGTGAGCGAGGTCACGATCAGCTTGAACCTCGACGAGATCTTCAAGCGCATCGACGCCGTCGCCGACGACCTCGATCTTCGCACGAGCACCGCCAGCCCGACCTTTCGCGTGAGTGCGATGACCGTCGCCGGCAGCTGAGCCACGAGGACGCACGGCCGGAAGTGCCACACAATGGAGGAGCTATGAAGAGACTCGCCCTTGCCGCAATGCTCACCCTCTTCGCAGCCGCGGGAACCGTCAGTGCCCAAAGCGGGCGACGGGCGGCCACGAACGACGGGCTCCGCGTATCCGCCGGCTTGCAGTTCGCATTCGGCGGTGAGATCGATGTCGGCATCGCCGAAGCCGACCTCGACCCGGCGGTGGGGCTTCAGGTGCAAATGCATGCCCCAATCGGCGACTACGTTCTTGTAGGCGGCAGCTTTGCCTTTCGCTCTCTAAAGGTCGACGGCTTTGACGACCGCGGCAACCTCCTCGCACTCGGCCCATCCGTTGGCGCCCACTACGCCGTCGATGTCGGCTCGCTGGTCATCGATCCTTTTGTGCTCGCGACGTTTGGATTTACCATCGCCTTTGAGAACGATCTTTTACGCGATACGGAACTCGGCATCGACATTGGCCTCCGGTTCGGCGCCAACCTTTGGTTTACGGACTCGCTCGGCGCCTACGCTTCGATCGGATACCAAGGCAACATCATCTACACCGACCCCGAAAACATTTCGACGGGTCAGTTCGCGTTGGACTTCGGGATCGTCTTCAGCTTCTAGAAGCATCCCTGTCCCGCCGCGCCGCGGTCACAACGGCCGTTCACGCGTTGCCACGATTTCGTGAACGTGTGGTGGTGTTCGTAAGCTGCGCAGTCTGGTGGAAATGGGAGGGGCGTCGCGCCGACTTCAGTCATAGCGCGATCCAGAGGTGGCGTTTCTGTCGCCGCGTGGTAGGCCCACGCCGTCGACTAGGGCAGTCGAGCAGCCGGGTATCCGGGCGCGCGAAGAGCTAGTAGCGCTCGCGCCGTCCGTCGCTTGGCCCGTTTACTGCTTAGCGAGCGATTCATGACTCAAATGACCTCACTCCTGCACTTCGCTGTCTTTGCAGCAGCCCTGTCCCTCACCACTAGCTCCGCTTCCGCTCAGCAGCCGATTCAGCAGCCGATTGAAGATCCCGCTGGTATGCGCGCAGATGCCGTGAACGAGGGATTACGTCTTTCCGCCGGCCTCCAGCTTGGCTTCGCTGGCGAAGCAAGCATCGGCGGATTCGACGCCGACCTCGATCCCTCCTTCGGCGTTCAGGGCCAAGTGCATTTTCCCATTGGTCGATTTTTCCTCCTAGGAGGCAGCCTCGCCTTTCGTTCCTTGAAGATCGACGGTGCGGATGATCGAAGCAACGTCTTCGCGGTCGGACCGTCCTTCGGCGGACACTACGCCATCGATGTGGGGCCAGTGGTAGTCGACCCGTTCGTCCTCGCCACCATCGGTCTTGCGGTCGCCTTTTCGAACGATCTGCAAACAGACACGGAACTCGGCATCGACTTTGGCATTCGTGGCGGCGCCCACGTGTGGTTCACGGACCGCTTAGGCGCCTACCTAGCCTTTGGCTATCAACGGGAGGACATCTTCATCGACAGTGAGAGATCCTCGGGTTGGCAGCTTCACACCGACATCGGAGTGACCTTCAGCCTCTAGCGGCTCCAACGGCGCGAGACCTGCCCGCGTCACGTTTTTCTTACCCACCAAGGACACGTTAGTGACGCGTAGTACAATCACCCTTGCCATCTTCATGAGCGGCCTGTCATCCATCGCCCTCGCCCAGGGAGGAACTTGCTTCCCCGAGTGCCGACCGGGCTATGTCTGCTCGCCCAGCAACGAGTGCGTTTCCATCTGCAACCCGCCGTGTTCCGACACGCAGATCTGTACCGCTGAGGCGCGCTGCATCGACGACCCCCAAGCGGTTCAGGCGGCCCCTGCCCCCGCGCCGGCACCCGCACCCGCACCCGCCCCCGTGCAGGCCCAGCCCAGCCCAAACGCCGTGCCCGTGGCGGAGTACGAGCCGGTGGATGTCGGCCCCAGCGCTCTCGCAGCCCCCGGGAGCTTTCGCCTGAACCTCGGCCTCGATCTTGGCTTCGGTGGAAGCTTTCAAATCGATGGCGATGACTTCGGCGACATGGACACCACCGTCGGCTTGGCGGCCGAAGGCCTCATTCCACTAGGCAACGTTTTCCTGCTAGGCCCCAGCGCGTTCTTTCGCTCCTACAAGGGCGATGGGGGCGGCGATCGCTTCAACTCCGTGGGTGCCGGCGCGACGTTGGGAGTGCATTACGCCATCGATCTCGGCAGCGTCGCGATCGACCCCTTCTTCCTGGCGACGATCGGCCTGGGCGTCCTCTTGTCGAACGACGACCTCGGGCTCAACGATGCGTCCCTGGGCGTAAACTTCGGCATTCGCGCAGGTGCCAACGTCTGGTTCTCCCAGACCATCGGCGGATTCCTCAGCCTCGGCTACCAGCGCATTGACGTGTTCACCGACGAACTGTCGTTCGACACCATCACGTTGAGCGTTGGCCAGTTCTCGATGACGCTGGGCGCGGCCCTTCGGTTCGGCAGCTAGCCATGAAGCCCGCCGCCGCTACCCTGCTCATCTTGGGACTTTGCTCCCAAGCCGTCGCGCAGGGTGGGAACTGCTATCCCGAATGCCGACCGGGATACGTCTGCTCCCCCAGCAACGAGTGCGTGTCGATCTGCAATCCGCCGTGCGGCGACGCCGAGGTCTGCACGGCGGAGGCGCGCTGCATCGCGGATTCAAACGCTGCGCAGCGTACGCCGGCGCCGGCGCCAACCCCAACGGAGGCGTCCCCCCCGCCAGCCGACCCAGTTCCCGTGGCGCCCTATCAGCCGGTCGTGCTCGACCCGTCCAGCGGTTTGGCCGAGCGCGGGTCCTTTCGTCTAAGGGCCACCTTCGACCTCGGCTTCGCTGGGGCTGCGTCCCTCGATTCGGATTTCGGCGACGCCGAGGTGGACCTAGGCACCACGCTAGGTGCCCGCATTCGGGCGCAAATCCCCGTTGGCAGCGTCCTTCTCGTCGGAGCATCCCTTGGCATCGATGGATTGATCGCCGACGGCGCGCCCAGCGACACGGACCGGCTGAAGGTGCTCGGCGTGGAAGGCCTGCTCGGCGCCAGTTACGGCATCGACTTGGGTTCGATCGCCCTCGAGCCCTTTGGCTTTGCCACGATCGGCCTCGCCGTCGGACTGGCGGACGACGCGGTGCTCGAGGACTCGGAGGTAGGCCTTGCCTTTGGCGTCCGAGCCGGCGTCAATCTTTGGTTCACACCCACCATCGGCGCGACGGTCGATATGGGCTACCAGATGCATGCCTTCTTCCTTTCGGATTCGGGCGTGGATTTCACCGTGAAGCTGCAGCAGTTTCGCTTCGGTCTCGGTGGCGTCTTTCGTTTTGGCGCCTAGACAAGTGGCGTCTTTCGTTTTGGCGCCTAGACAAAACGTTTACGGCGCTTGAACCCCACGCCGCTTTCGAAAGCTCGAGCTCCGAAGCGGCAAAGAGCAGACGACGGTGCGGCGGGTCTACCATCCGGTCGCTCGTCGAAGGCACGACGCGTCGCACGAAGACGAACCACGTCCAACGGCAGTCCACGCGCCCTGCACCCTGAATCGCCGTAGATCGTGAACAGCGGCCCCAACGGCGTGGTCGGCCGTCTGCGCGGAGCGTGCTACATCATGACCGTGCCCCGGCGGCCCGATCGACGCTTAGCGCGTCTCCTACCCATAGAGCGGTGGCCGACGCGTGACGAGGCGTCGTCCATGCGCTGGTTTTCCCCTTTGACGTCCGGCCGCCTGTCGCTGCACGACCGAACGTGGATCCCCGCGATGGTCCCGTGGCGTGCCTCTCCCGAGGGCGAGGTCACGGACGCCGTCATCGAATGGTACGCGCGTTTCGCGCAAGGAAAGCCGGGCGCCCTCGTCGTCGAGGCGACGGGCATTCGAGACATTCCCAGCGGACCGCTCCTCCGCATGGGTCACGATCGCTACCTGCCCGGACTTCGCCGCCTTGTTCAAGCCGTACGTGAAGCGAGCGAAGGCATGACGCGCCTATTCATTCAGCCGATCGACTTTCTTCCGATCAAACGACGGCCCGATCCTGCCGCGTTCTTTCGCCGCTTCATGCGCGTCGACGACGCCCTTCGCGCGCGCCTTCCGTCCCACGTCGCGCACCTCGGCGAGGCGGACCTTCGCCAAGCCTTCGTCGACCGCCCGGAGCTTCGCGCGCACCTCGACCCGCGCGAGCGCGAAAGCCTAGAGCAAGGCTTTCGCCAGCGCGTGACCGACATGCACGAAGCTTCCGTGGCGGAGCTCCCGCAGGTGCTTCCCGGCCTCTTTGCCGACGCCGCCGCCCGCGCCGAAAAGGCGGGCTTCGACGGCGTCGAGCTGCATTACGCGCATGCCTACACGATGGCGAGCTTCCTGAGTGCGAAGAACACCCGACCCGACGGCTACGGCGGCGCCCGTGACCATCGCGTGCGCCTACCCCTCGAAGTCTTCGCCGCCGTTCGTTCACGCGTTTCAAACGCCTTTGTGGTTGGCTGTCGCTTTCTCGGCCACGAGATCATCGAGGGCGGCTCGGACACCGACGACGCCGTGTATTTCGCCCGCCGCTTCGCTGAAGCCGGAATGGACTTTTTGAGCATCTCCACGGGCGGCAAGTTCGAAGACGCCCGCCAGCCTAAGGTTGGCGAAGCCGCCTACCCCTACACGGGAAGGAGCGGACACGAGTGCATGCCCACGGTCAAGATCGAAGGCGGCGCCTTCGGCCGAAACGTTCGCTACGCCGCCGCGATTCGGCGCACCTTGCGCGCAGAAGGGTATGATACGCCCATCGCCACCGCCGGCGGTTTCGCCAGCCCCTGGCAAGCCGAAGCCATCTTGGAAGCGGGCGAGGCCGACGTCGTCGCTGCCGCGCGTCAATCCCTCGCCGACCCCGACTGGTTTGAAAAGATTCGCCGTGGGCGCGGCAGCGAGGTTCGCCGCTGTTTCTTCACCAATTACTGCGAAGGCCTCGATCAAAAGCACAAGGCCGTGACGTGCCAGCGATGGGATCGGGAGTTCGACGCCGACTTCACCGGCCTGCGTAGCCGCGATGGAAAGCGCCGCCTCACGGCGCCCACCTGGAGCGACCCGCCGTGAGTTCAGGTACCTACCGCTTTGTTCTCCTCCTCGCATACGTCGGTATGCTGGCGTACGGCTCACGCGCAGCGGCGCAGCCCGCCACGGCTCCCCCCACCGATCAGTCAGGAGCGAACCCGGGTCCGGTCGTTCCGCCGCTCCAAGAGACGCCTTCGGGTCCCGCACTCCTTCGAATGGAGGGAGGCATTCAGCTTGCCTTTGGCGGTCAAGTACGGGCCAACGTGCCGACCGGTTCGACATCGTCCGCCGCGCTACGGACGGGCGGCGGCGTGTACGTTCGCGGCGACATTCGTTTGAACCGGCTTCTCTTTTTTCGCCCGGCCTTTCGTTGGCGCTCTGTCGGCGCCGACGGCCTCGGCGAACGCGTGAATCATTTCGCCCTAAGCTTTGCTTTGGGACTCTCGCGCATCTACGACTTTCGTCCAGGGCCGTCGACGGAACTTGAAGTGCTGGCCACCGCGGCCCTTGGCATCGCCGCCGTCGACGAGATCCTCGTCTTCGACAACATCGATGTGAGCCCCGATCCGTTCACCGAGTCGCAGACGGAGTTTGGTGTGCACATCGCCGTGGCCGCGGGCTTCATCGTTTGGATGCACCGCCGCGTCGGCCTGACGTTCACCGCGGGCTACGAGCGCGGCGAGTTCTTCCCCGACCGGATGACCGGAGGCCGCGGACGCGCCACGCTCCAGCGCGCGCGATTCGAGCTCGGCGCAAGCATTCGACTCGGCCGCTGAAGCGTCTACAGCGGACATCGATTGACGTGATGGCTGCTCCACTGCCGACCCGCCGAGAGCGGCGTCGCTCTTCCTTGAAATGTGCCTACATTCCTGCGCCCGGCGCTCCTTGTCGTCGAACAACAGGACGAACGCCGCAGGCTCGGTTCAAAATGAAGGCGGTCTACTTCGTAAAGCGCTCGACAAGCGCTTCATGCACCTCGGCTACGCGAGCTCGGGTTGCCTCGAGCTCTCCGCCGTTGTCGATAACGTAGTCCGCGTGATCGGCCTTTTCGCTGAGCGGCATTTGGCTGGCGATGCGTTGGCGGGCCGCTTCCTCGTCGCTTCCGTCGCGCGCCATAAGTCGCTCGAGCTGCAGCGCTTCCGGCACCGTCACGACGACGAGCGCACCAAAGGCCCGCGCCAGTCCATTCTCCACGAGAAGCGCCGCTTCGTACATCACATACGGCGCGTCACCTTTCAGCGCTTCGTCCATCCGCCGTTTCGATTCGAGGCCGATGCGAGGATGGGTGATCGCATTCAGCTTCAGACGCTTCTGCTTGTCCTCGAACACGACGGCGCCGAGCGCCTTGCGATCGATACGTCCGTCTTGAAGCACGCCCTTACCGAAGTGCGCCACGATCTCCTTGAAAGCCGGCTGGCCCGGCTCGACGATGTCCCGTGCCACCTGGTCCGCATCGACGATCGGAATGGCTCGGTCGTGAAAGAAACCTGCCACCGTACTCTTCCCCGTGGAGATGCCGCCCGTGAGTCCTACGCTGCGATTCACCGCCGCAGTATCTCGCGTCAAAGGCCATGAGTACAGCGCCGCGGACCATCGGGTAGAGTCAGGCCATGCGAGCCGTCGTTCAGCGCGTTGCGTCCGCCCATGTCGTGGTCGACGGCGCCACTGTCGGCGCCATCGATCGGGGGCTTCTCGTCTACCTTGGCGTTGGCGGAGCAGACGACAAATCCAGCGTTACGTACCTCGCCGACAAGGTCGTGCACCTGCGCATTTTCGAGGGCGACGATGGCCGAATGCGCCGCAGCGTGCTCGACGAAGGAGGAGGCGTGCTTGTCGTCTCCCAGTTCACCCTCTACGGCGACGTGCGCAAGGGCCGCCGCCCGTCCTTTACGGCGGCGGCCCCGCCCCAGCGCCCCCGCGAACTCATCCAGCGCGTCCGCGGAGCGAAAGCCGAGCGCCGCGGCAGCCGCGTGGCCACCCG
>JBCCRV010000270.1:0-9085 GCA_039201085.1 Myxococcota bacterium
CGTCGCGCGCTACCAAACGATTAAGAAGTTCGACGTCCTCCCCGCCGAGCTAAGCGTCGAGGGCGGCGAACTCACGGCGAGCATGAAGCTCCGCCGCGGACCCATCAGCGACAAATACGCCGAGCGCATCGAAGCCTTCTACGCTGGCGGAACGCTGGCGACGCCCGAAACGCGCGCGTAGCGGGAGCGCGTCAAACGCTGGGCAACCCGCGCAAGCGGAGCCTCGGCCCTTTTGCCTGAGGTGATACAGTCCCACGGTCGTGGATATGCGTGTACTTTCCTTCGGTCTCTTGCTCTCCGCCTGTTCTGGCCAATACCAAATCACGCTCACCTTCTCGGAAGATGGAACGCGCGCCGAGTCTCGCGTTGCGGAAGTTGCCGTCGTTCCTAGCTGCGCCGAGCAGGAGCTCGGTCCCGCAGCTGGAAATAGCGTGCGCCAAGTCGTGTTTCGGGTGGGCGAAGAAGCCCCGTCGATCGGAACGCTGGACACCGGTGATTACGGCCTGTATGCGCGCACGCTCGACGCCAACTGCCAGGTGATCTCCGCAGGATGCCGCCCAGTATCGCTCAGCGCAGGCGGGGATGGCACCCTCGATGTGGTTCTCCGCCCCGTTTCCCCCGCTCTTCCCCAGTGCTCCGAGAGCGTGTGTGCAGCGGGCATCTGCGGCGGTACTTCGCGGGACGCGGGTGTGGAGCGCGACGTCGCCGTGGAGCAGACGGTCGAAACCGGGATAGTGGGCTCCGAGCGCGTCCTCGACGAATGTAGCCCGAGCTCGGACCTCGTGCCCGTCACGGTGACGACCGAACGGATTATCGTCGACACGCGCAGCTTTCAAAACACACTGGACGAATCACGCGCGCTCGATCCGACGTGCGAACTCACCGCGGCTGGGCCCGATGCATTTCTTCCATTCGAGGCAGTAGAAGGCCAGCTCTGGCACTTTCGCCTGTCTGCGCTGGAAGGCGACGACCCGACTCGCGCCGACGCAACACCTTCGATCTACGTCGTGGGCCCCGCCTGCGACCTTCGCTCGCAGCCTGTGACTTGCGATGCCTCGTCGAACGTCTGCCAGGGCCGCGGCGACGAGCGCCTAGCGTTCCGGGTGCCGTTTGCGGGCATCTTTCGTCTCGTCGTCGACGATGATCTCGCGGACGGTACGGTCTACGAGCTGAATGCGTACCTCGTCGCCTGCGGTGATAATGTGAAGACCGCCGGTGAAGCATGCGACCCCACGGCTCCCGACGGCCTCTTTGACTGCTCGGAGGACTGCCACATCATCTTCGACGAGAACGGCGCCGGCCCATCGACAACGATTCCAGCGTTCAGCACGACGCGCCCAGAGGCAGTCCTTGTCTCACCGTCGTCGCCCGGGACGGCCGTGGAAATGGTTGTGCCGCTCGGGGCCGCATCGGATGAGCTTGGGGCGGCGTGCGCCGCGCCGGCGGTCGTCGCCGTTGACCTGCGCGCGCCGACCGGAACCACGCCCGACACGCTGACGGTGCGTAACGACGACTGCGAAAACGCTGCGCCAGACGGGGCGTCGGACGAATACACCGTGAGCCTCTTCGACGAAAACGGCACGGTCGTTGGAGGCGTAGACACGGACGAGTTCTTTGGCCGCAGCTGCCAGCGCATCGAGTTCACCCCCGAGCGGGCGGCGGGCGACTTGCTTCGCTACTTCATTGAGATTCGTCCAACTCGGCCAGATGCGGCACAAAGCCCGACGTTCGTCTTCACCATCGCTCCGTAGCGCCGCCGACTGCCGCTTATCGCTAGTCGCGTAGATTGCCCGCGTGATGGCGCAGGTGGTCTTCGACGAAGGTCGCGATGAAGTAGTAGCTGTGGTCGTAGCCGGGCTGCATGCGAAGGCTGAGGCCCTGCCCCGCGGCGGCGCAGGCTTCTTGAAAGAGCTGGGGCTTGAGTTGCGCTTCAAGAAACTCGTCGTCCGCTCCTTGGTCGATGAGAATCGGCGTGGGCAGCTGACGCGTTTGAACGAGCCGGCATGCGTCGTACATGGCCCACGCTTCCCGTTCGTCGCCGAGATAACCGGAAAAGGCCCTCTTGCCCCAAGGCACATCGCTGGGCGCCACGATGGGCGAAAGGGCGCTCGCGCTTCGCCAGAGGCCCGGGTTTCGAAGGGCACTCACGAGCGCGCCATGACCGCCCATCGAGTGGCCAAAGACGCTTCGGTGGCCCGCGCCCCGGGTCGGGAACGCCGCGTCGATGAGCGCCGGAAGCTCTTCGTTGACGTAGCTGAACATCCGGTAGCGTTTCGCCCACGGCTCGCGCAGCGCATCGACGTAGAAGCCGGCGCCCGTGCCGAAATCGTCGCTGTCGTCTTCGCCCTCGTAGCCGGCGCCGCGGGGACTCGTGTCGGGCACCACCACGATCAACCCGAGCGCCGCCGCGATGCGCTGGGCGCCCGCCTTTTCGGTGAAGTTCTTCCAGCTGCAGGTCAGCCCCGATAGGTAGAAGACCACGGGAAAGGGCCCGTCGCCCGGCGGCACGTACACGCTGAACTCCATCGGGCCGCCGCACGCGCTCGATTCATGGCGGTATGCCCCCTGGACGCCGCCAAAGCTTGCCTTCTCAAAGATCGCCTGGGGAGATTCGCGCATGGTCGGTTATACCGGAAATCGAGCGCGTCGGCTTTTCTTCGCGCCATCCACGCCAGCAAAGGCCGGCACTCGCCGGGCGCAGGCGAGCGATCGAACGGGCCGAGACGTCGTCTGTCCATCGAACGTACTTCGATGCATCTACGGGCTTGGCGCCTCGGGCAGCAAAGCTTCGAGTCGACGGCCAAGTTCGGAGCCGGGATAGTCGAGGGAGACGTACCACAGCGATTCGTCCGGGCTCCAATAGAACACGGCGCTCCCGAGAGCCGGTTGATGAACATCGCGTTCGCCCTCGCAGTCGAACGCGGCGACCAGTCGCTCGTCGTCCGCCGCCACTTCCACAAAGACCGTCGGCTCGTGCTCGCAAACGCCGGACGTTGAGGGGCGGAAGAACGTGCTTCGATCTTCATCGTCGACGAGCGTTCGCCAGGTCCATTCGGAAAGGGCGTCGTTCACGGCGTCGATCCGTGCCTGAAGCGCCGCCATCGCCCGTTCCTTTGCCTCCTGCGCGCATCGCTCCTCTTCCTCATACGAATCGCTATCGGGGAGCGCGCATCGATCGCGCTCCGCTTCGAAGTGTTCGACATCTTCCTCGCGTACGAGCGCGAACGACTGCTCAAGGCCCAGGCCCTGTGAATCGGAGAGGAACACGCCGATCCCCCAGCTGTCGCCAGAAAATTCGGCAAGGTGCGCAAAGCGTCCGCGCTCTCCTTGAGCAAGGGCGGGAAGACCGGCGAATGCAAGCACGTCCACCGCTTCGATGCCGTCGTCCGCATCGGGGAGGTCGAGGACCAGCACGCGAGGCGCAGACGGCGAGTCTTGACGTGCGTCGGCGGCCTCGTCGGCCGCGGGCGCACTAGTGCGCGGCATCGCCGCCGCACAGGATGCGCTCAGGAGTGCGAGGGCGCTCACCCATCGCCGGTGGCCAACCTCGGACCACCGAGCTTTTGCTTCAGGGCGGGTACGAACCTGCATAACGCCACCGTACCCCCTTCAAGCGCGCAGGTGAACGAGCGGCGCGGAAAACCCCGCCGGGCATACGTCATTCGTACATGCGGAATAAGCGAACGAGTCCAGTGTCCAGCGCTCGTGCGCCTGGGGCGGAAACTCACTGGCCTGATGTTCGTGCTCGCGCTCGCTTGCTGCGGACGCCGCCAACGCCCATCGATGCCGCTTCCACCACCGCCCACCTTCGACCCCGGCGCGAGCTCGCCGCGATCACCGGGCCTTGCGAGCGTCACATCGCGCGGGCGGGCAACGCGCGCGCTCGACGCCAGCGCATTCGCTCCGTTGTTCAGACGGTGATCAACATTCTTCTGAACTCCGCGGTGACGACGGTGCGAAGTCAGTTCTTTCCAAACACCGTCGCGGCCCAGCCGGTGGGCGGGGACTGCACTGGCGCCGAGCCGCGCCCATCCTGCGCCATGGTTGGCGACACGCCGCGCCTCGACCTGTACGGACGGTCTCTACGGCGATACGGATCGCGCCGAAGTTGACCAGGCCAGCGACTACGAAAGGTTGCTCGAACGGGTCGACGACATCCTTTGGGAAACGCCGCAGGTCGACGAATGGAGCGACGAGCAGCGCACCCAGTATCGGGAGCTGAGGGACGCGCTTCGCCAGGCATGCGAGCGGATCGAACGGGGCGAGGATGGAAGCACACGGCGGGAGACGCCGTGGCCCGAACTCGAAGCGCCTACGGGCGTACGGCCCGAAGCACCTTAAAGCGTTTGTCTTCGTAGAGCGACGCGTAGGTTCCAAAGGCCTGTTCTAGCCAACGTTCGTAGGGAAGGAAGTGATTCGCCACGAGCGTGAGCGTTCCGCCGGGACGAAGCTTCGCGGGCGCACCCTTCACGAAAGCCTCGGCGGGGTCGTAGCTCGTACCGAGTCCTTCGTGAAAGGGTGGATTCGTGACGATGGCATCGAAAACGCCTTCGATGCGATCGTACGCCCAGCGCGCCCGCACCTCGCCTTGAACGTTCGCCCGGACGAGCGTTTGTCGCGCCGACTCGCAGGCCAGGTGGTCGGCGTCCGAAAGCACCACCTCAGCGCCAGCGCGCGCAAGCTGCACGCCGATAACCCCACTGCCGCAGGCCAGGTCCAGCACCGCGCAACCCTGCCAATCGCCCGAAGCGAGCACCTCGATGAGCCGGGCCGTGCCCTCGTCGAGGCGACCAGCGGCGAAGGTGCCCGGCAAGCTCACGGCATCGAAGCCCAACCCCGTCGACCAGACCAGCTGGTCCGCGTCGGCGGAAACCGCACGGGGTCCGCTTCCGCGCAGCAGCTGATGGTGGTGGCCCACGGCCACCGTGCGAACGGACGCATACGCCGCCAACAGCGCCTTCTTTGCCGCCTTGATGCCCCCCTTGGCCGGGCCCACCACGCTCAGCTCTACGCCGCGCGCCGCCGCTAGACGAAAGAGCCAATCGCGGCGCGCCTTGCCCTTGGGCAGAAAGAGCGTCCAGCGGGCGGCGTCCGTCGGAATGGGCCCCGTGGCCCGCGGTGCCGTACCTTTCGGTCCCTCGAAGAAGGAAAAGTGCTCGCCCGCGAGCTCGCCCACTTCCGACGCCGGCGCATCGATGACGAGCGTGCCCTCGTGGTAGCCGCCCTTCTTGAGCAAGCGCGTAGCGCCCGAAACGCCGGCGCGCTTCATCGTTCGCCTCGCGGGTTTGCCGGCCAACGAATGCACCGACGGCAGCGCTCTTTCACCGGAGCTCATCCCTGCGGTCGGGTTCTTGCGCAGGTGGCGCGGAATCGCGCGACCGCGAACCGAAGTCAATGCCGAGCATGTTCGACGGCTATCCGTGCCGCGCGAGGAAGTAGAGGATCAATCCGAACACGCTGACCATGCTCGCCGTTTCTACCCAGTTAACCTTGCCGTCGTCCTGCACGGCCTTCCACAGGATCAGCATCGTCGGAAAGCTCATGAGCACAACCGACGCCGTTTCCAGGTCCGTTGGCAGAACCACGCCCTGGTCAAGCACGGGAATGATGCCCAACTGGGCGAAGGCGGCGATTTGAATGAGCGCGATTGGAAGCACCACGAAGGGCACCTGGTTGATCTGCCCGGACGCGCCCGCCAGCGCCACATCGACCATGCCCTTTCGGTGCGCCGTCACGATCATCGCGAGCGCACCGGCGGCGGCGAAGACGCTCAGGATGAGCGCGCCCACCATTTCCGAGTAGCCCTCGCCCTCGAGGTACTCGACGAGCACGTCGGCAAAATCACCCACGGCGTGACCGCCAATCACGGACGCCACCATGCCGATGACGCCGAACATCGCGATCTTGCTCGTGCTTGGCGCACCGTCCTTTGCCGCTTGCGACTTCGCTTCGATCGCCGCGTCCGCCGCATCCGTGTCGCCGTCGCCGTCTTCGTCGCTGCTGAAGCGCGACACGAGCTGCCGAACGGCCACCACCTCGACAAGCAGCAAGAGGGCGCCGATCACATAGAGATCGATCGCGCCAAGCCCTTCGCCGCCGTGGTCGCCCGCGCCCAGCGACTTCATCAAAACCATGATGAGACCCGTGCTGAAGAACACACCCGCCGCCGTCGCGTAGAGATCGGTGCTGATCTCCACGAGCGCCTTCGGCAAACGCGCCTGGCCCGTGTCGTCGCGCGGCAAGAGAACGCTGTAGATGCCGAAGGCCATCGCGCCGACGTGAAGCGTCATCATGACGACGATGAAACCGACGCGCGGCGCCGCGGCGAGCACGAATCCCAGCATGACCACTTCCGGGACATTGCTCGCGAGCCCCGCCATCGTGCCCGCCACAAAGGGGTTCCAGCCGAGGCGCTTTCCGATGCCTTCGACGCAGAGAATCATCGCTTCGCAGCTGCCAAACACCGTTGCGAGCCCGCCGGCGGCCAGCAGAAGCGCGTGGAGCCACTCGGGGGCGCCCGCTATGCGTGCAGCAAAGGCCGCGCCAAGGAGCACGCCACCGATGACGAGTTGTCGAATCCAAGAGCCTTCGCCGCCGCCGCCCGCCATAGGGAGGAGTCATCGCACGAGCGTGGCGCCATGAAAAGGCGGCGGGATCAGCGCAGCGGATCGCGGCGTTTCAGGCCTTCGCACCGAACTTCTTAATTCACCTTACGATCGCGCGGACGCCGACGTCGGATCGGGCACGCTCCGCAAATGATAAAGCCGGTCGCCACTCTCATTTCGCTCGTCCTTTTCACCGCTTGCGACGAAGGCGCGGTCGTTGGGCCCGACGCCGAGCCGAGGGACGCGTCCGCGGCCCAGGACCTCGCCTTCGCCGAGGACGCGTCCGGCGACGGAGCGCTGGCAGAGGCCGGCGTGTCGGACGCGCCGATCGCGCGTGATGACCGCATTCCCCGCGACGCCGACGTCGCCGACCTGCCTGCGGACACGGACCGCCCGGTCGACGCTTCGCCGAGCGACGCGAGGGAGATGGCCACCGACGGCGATGCCTCCGTCGACGGTCCACCGAGAGACTCGATCGTGTTTCAAGACGACTTCGACCGCGACGCCGTCGCCGGTTGGTCCTCGGGGCTCGTCCAGGGGTCATGGGGAGCGATCCGTAACGGGCGTCTGGACGGTTGGGACGGCGCCCGCGTCGTTGCCGTCGACCGCGGTAAGGCCGGCATCGACGCAATCGATGGCATCGGCGTTGGCGGTTCGCGCGCCCTCTGGTTCCGCTGGTCTCGCGGCGATGGCCGGGAAACCCAGCTCTTCAAGCACCTCACGGGTGACGAAAGGGTCGGCTACCGCGAGC
Source organism: Myxococcota bacterium (assembly GCA_039201085.1). GTDB lineage: Bacteria > Myxococcota_A > Polyangia > Polyangiales > Houyiibacteriaceae > JBCCRV01. The sequence continues at coordinate 7,357 of JBCCRV010000270.1, forward strand.
TCTACGTTCGCTACCGGCTTCGCTTACCGGACGCCTTCATGGCCGGTCGCTCGGGATTTGACGGCCTCGGCTTCTGGAAGTTCGGGCGCCTCTTTCAGAACACGGGGACAATCGAAGTGCGCGACGGTAGCTGCGTCGACCGCGGATGGACGGAGAACCGCGAGGACTCCGGTTTTGTGGTGTGGAACTTCGGCGGTGACGACCGCTTCGGGGCCGACTTCGGCATTACGATGGCGGCTCCACGGGGTACGAACCTCAACCTCGGCTCGAACGGCGGCGCGCGCTACAGCTCGGACAACGGCGCCGGTTCTGGCGGGCCCGGCGGCGGTTCGAACTTCGCCCTCGAAGTTGGCCACTTTCGACACGTGGGAAACCAACCGGGATCGACGGGAAGCAACGGCTGGAACTTCAACGGCACGGTGACGGGCAATGGCTCGGACGACCGGCGCCTTGTCGACAACTGCGAAGACGGCTCGGACTGCCAAACGTGGCACACCATCGAATGGCGCTTTCGACTCTCCTCGAACGAGTCGGCATACGACGGAGTCTGGCAAGTCTGGTTTGACGGTGTGGAACAGGTGCCTCTGGCGCTCAACGGGACGGGCGGCGCCGAACCGCTGCCGAGCGGCACAGGCCCGAACACGATGCCTACGCACATGAGAAGCGGGTTCAACCACTTCAGCCTCTTCGACAACACGGCGTTCATCAACAGCCGGTGGGAACAAGCCGACGTCGAGGGCGGAATCTACATCGACGACGTAGTGATCGCGACGGAGCGCATCGGTCACGCCTACAACCCGGAGGGGTACGTGAACGAGACGTCCTACGAAACGCGGGAAGACTGCCCGTAGCGGTTTATACGTAACACCCGGCCCCGTTCGTGCGTCAGGGGGGAGGAGGTTCGCTTTGATGAGACGCTTCGAGTGGCTGGCAGCTGGCACGTTCCTTTTTGCGTTGGCGTGCACGTCGCAAGCCTCAGCCCAGCGCTGGAACCGCAACGGCGGCGAAGCCGTCGCGGGCGGCTACGACGTGGTTGCGTACCAGACCGAAGGCCGCGCCCGACGCGGTCGCGCGTCTATTTCGTACCGATACGAGGGCGGCACGTTCTGGTTTGCGACCGAGGAAAACCGCGACGCCTTTGCGGCGGCCCCGGCCCGCTATGTCCCTGCCTACGGCGGTTTTTGCGCGTATGCGATGGCCGATGGTCGTCGCGTGCGCATTGACCCGGAAGCCTTCTCGGTCGTAGGCGGGCGCCTCTACCTCAACTATTCGCCGAGCGTAAAACGCCAGTGGCTGGAAGACCGAGACGACTATATCGACTCTGCGAACGAGCACTGGCAGCGCCTGCGGCGCTGACGTTGCTCGCCGGCGTCGCTACAGCGGACATCATCGCCCCTCGGTCTCGACGAGCTCAATGAAGGACCAACGCTCATCCCAATCGAGGTCCGCTGTATGTCTGCCATCGAGGGCGGTTCGGGATACGCTACTGCGCGCCGCTCAGTCGAAAGAAACGTTCGCGCGCGCGCTCCATGTCATCCCAGTTGGGCGGCGGCGGCGCGTCGAACACGGATGCGGGCGGGCGACGGCCGAGGAGCGTATAGCCAGTCATCGCGTGCCCCACGCGTTCGTCCTCCGTCACCGCCGTCGACAGCTCGCCGTCGGCCCAGCGAACCTCGAAGCGCACCAAAACGGCCAAGGGCAGGTCCTGAGCGCCAAACTCGAAGGCGTC
>JBCCRV010000271.1:0-9071 GCA_039201085.1 Myxococcota bacterium
CCTTTTCGCACCTTGGCAAGGTCGCACGCTCTGGCGCGGAGTGCGAGGCCAGCGGTCAAACGGGTCGTGACAGGAAGTCCACAAAAGCCTATGGTTCGAGGCCGTCGAGGCAATTGACAGCCCCGACCGCCGCGGTAACCTCCCGATTCCCCTCGAACACGCGACCATGTACAAACTCGTCATATCCGACGACGAAGGAAAGACGACCGTCGTCCCGCTCGTTCGCGATGAGATCACGATCGGGCGCAAGGAAGGGAACACGATCCGCCTTACGGAGCGGAACGTGTCCCGGCGGCACGCCCGGTTGGCGCGCCAGAACGGCCATTTTGTCGTCCACGACCTCGACTCGTACAACGGCGTTCGCATCAACGGGCAGCGCATCGAGCAGCAGACCCAGCTCAAGGCTGGCGACCAGGTGCTTATCGGCGACTACATCCTCGCGCTGCAGAGCGCGGAGCAAGCGGCCGCGAACGCCCCCGGAGCGCAGACGAGCTCGGCACCGCCGGCCCGGCTCGTCATGCTCACGCCGCCGGCGCCAGGCGCAGAGTTTGCCATTCCCGAGGGCGCCGTGCGCATTGGACGGGCCGAAGACCTGGACATCTGGGTGAACCACCGTTCGATCTCGCGCGAACACGCCGAAATTCGTCGCGAAGGCGACCAGTTCACCGTCGCGGACCTGGAGAGCGCCAACGGCGTTCGCGTGAACAACGAGGACTGCAACGAGGTCGTGCTCACCCCCGGCGACGAGATCGAGCTCGGCCAGGTGCGCTTTCGGTTTGTGGGCGAGGGCGAGCGCTACAGCTTTGAAGCGGACCGCACCATTCAAATGGATGCGCTCACCTTCGAGGAGGAACCGCCGAGCCGCCGCAACCTCTACATCGGCCTGACGATCGTCGCGATCGCCGCTTGCATCGGCGCCTTTGTCGCCATCGACGGAACGGAAACGACGAGCGAGTCGCCGGTCGTGACGCCGATCGTCACGGACAACACGTCCGAGTCGCCCGAGAGCGAAGCGGACCAGCTTCGCCGCTTGATGGCAGAAACCGAAGCCTGCGTAGAAGCGCTGCAGGAACAAGACTTTGCCGCGGCTACGGCCGCTGCCGAGCGCGCGCTCGAGATCGATCCGGACAACGCGATGGCAAGCGACTGCCGCCGCCGCGCCGTCGGCCGCGTCGGCGCCCAGTCGCAGTTCGAAGAAGGCGTAGCGCACCTGGAAGGCGGCCGCATCGAAGACGCGTGGCTCGCCTTCGACTCGCTTCCGACGGACTCGCCCTTCCGCGATCGGCCCGAGGTTGAGCAAGCGCGCCTGGCCTTTGGCCAGCACTACTTGGACCGCGCCATCGCCCACGCCGAAGCTTCCGAGACCGAAGAAGCCCTTCGCAGCCTTCAGCAGGTGTACGACGTCGGCGATGATGAGCAGGACGCAGAGCTGCTGGAAGCGGCGCACAACCTCGAAGAACGCCTGCGTGCGCCGGCCCAGGCCACCGCGGACCGTCCACGCATGCGTCCGCGCCCGCGCGGCGATTCGTTCTACGAGCTCGCCGAACAGCGGCGCCGCCGCGAAGCGGCCGAAGCCGCGATGATGGCTGCACCAATGATGGACACGCCGGTGATGCGCCCAGAGCCGGTCACCGTCGCCCAGGTCTCCCGCGAGTGCAACCGCAACAACCTCTGCATCATTCGCCGACTCGAAGCCGCGCCCAAGACCGAACGTACGCTCGCGTTCCTCATCGAAACCTACCGCCAGACCGGCAACGCCGCCCGGGTCCGCACGCTTTCCCGCACGTACGTCAACCGCTTCCCGAGCGGTCGCGAGTACCAGCGGCTGCGTAGACAGCTGGACGCACAGAACTAGGCGCTCGCGCGCGGTTTTGCGCTCGGCTGTTTGCTGTTGGCTGTGCGCGGTGTGCGGTTTGCCGCGCGCATCCTGCGCCCTCCCTGCGCCCGCGCCCTGCGCCCTGCGCCCTGCGCCCGCATCCAGCGATCAACGTTCAGCGTCCTGCTGCCTCCGTCGAGCGCCCTGCGTCGAGCGTCCTGCGTCGAGCGTCGAGCGTCGAGCGTCGAGCGTCGAGCGCCCTGCGTCGAGCGCCCTGCGTCCTGCGTCCTGCGTCGAGCGTCGAGCGTCGAGCGTCCTGCGTCCTGCGTCGAGCGCTGAGCGTCGAGCGTCGAGCGTCGAGCGTCGAGCCTCGAGCGTTCTGCTCCCTTAGTCGAGCCCAAGCCAACTGCCCAACGCAGTTTCTACTCCTCCGCCTCCAGTTTCCGAAGAACGCGCCCCGCTGCATCCGGATCGTTCAGCGCCGCCACAACACGCTTCCGAGCCTCGGCATCCAACGTACGTCCCGATGTCGCTTCCAAATGCTGGATGAGCGCGACGAGTTCGCTTCGCTTCACCGCTCGCCCCGCCGAGCGAATCACCGTTCGTTTGCGCTTCTTGCGTTTCGAAGGCCGCGAGCCGTCCCAGGCGCGCGGCGCCTTCTGCTCACTGCGAATCGGTTTCAGCTTCGGCGGCGGGCGATTGGGCAGGGTGCGGATCGCGCCCGACTCCGTTTGGGCCGCGTCGATGGGCATGGGGTAGGTGTGCGATCCGTCGCTTAGCCACAGAACGCACCAGAGGTGGTTCGGCTCGGCGAGAAAGCCGCCCTGGAGCGGCCAGCCGACGGCGATGCCTGCAGGTAGCTCCGCGCGGCGCAGGAGTTCGCAGGTCAGTGTATTCAGCTCGTAGCAAACGCCCGCGCCGAGATGGGTGGCGGTGCGTCCGCTGTGCAGGGCGGCGATGTGTTCGTTCGCTTGGCCGTGCGAGACCATCGCCAGGCGCGCGGCCACGTTGCCGTCGAGCAAGTAGGACGCGTCGTAGCGGTAGCGGCTTCGCACAAAGTCGCGAAGGTATTGGGCCTGTTCTCAAGGTTCGGCGATGGCGAGCGCGTTCTCCACGGCGTCGAGCGCTTCGTCCGGGAGCTCGTCGTCGGGCACGAAGGACGCCGTCGCGCCCGGAAGGTGCGTTGCGCGAAGGAGGTGCACGGCCGGCGGCAAGCGCCAGAGCGATGCACGAATGCGAACGCTCGAGGGTTTCGACAGGCGAAGCGTGTAGAAGCCCTCGGCGTTCCGCAGCACCGGGAACGCTTCGCCGTCCACTTCCACCGAATGGCACGTCGCCAGCTGGGGTATCGGCAGCACGGTCACGCCCGAAGGCAGGCGGCCGCGCAGCCGCAGCGGTCCCGCGGACGTAGGCGTCCCATCTCCGTAGGGCACGCCGCCGGCGCTCCAGCGTTGCGTGCGCGGCGCGAACTTCACGTACGTGGCCTTGGCGGCGTAATTCCAAGGTGAGGGAAGGGCTGACGGCGAGTAGGCCATGCCGAAGGCGGGAATCGAGTTCAGACGCGCCTTTCGAAAGGCCGTCGATCCGCCGAACTGGCGGCCGAGCTCCCGCTCGGGCCGAAACATCTGGGCGTCGGCGGCGCGTATCTGCGCGGGGTCGTGCACGGCGGGGGCGCTGCGAGCCTTTGGTTTCATGCGCGACGGAGTCGTGCGGGGCGCCTTCGCTTTCTTTCGAAGATCTTCTTCCTTTTGAACCTCGACTTCTTCCTTTTCAACGCCGACCAGCGAAGCGTTCGCCATCGAAGCTTCGCGCCCGTCTTCGGCGGACGGCCCCAGCTCTACGTTCTTCGAGTCGCCCCATCCGAAGAAGCGCTTGAGGCGCGAGCCGAAGCTCGGTGCTGGGTCGGACGGTGCCTTACGCTGGCGCGGCTCGGCAGCTCTGAGCGCGCCCTCGCCGCGTTCGAGGGCGCGCCAGGCCGCGGCCCGCGCTTTCGGCTCAGGCTCAAGGGCCGCGGCGACCGCGCCCAGGCACGCGCGGGGCGTCAGCCAAAGGGTGCCGTCTTGGATGAGCGCATCGATGGAGGTGACGAGTGCCCCAACGGACCCTCGGTAGTTGCCCTTGGACGCCGCCTGCGGAAGATGGCCGGCGGCTGCGATGTCCTGCACGTAGCGAACGGGCAGCTCTACGCGCGCCGCCAGCGCTTCGAGCTCGGCGCTCGGCTTCACGGCGGCGCCGAAGGTGGCGTCGACGAGCGTGAAGTCGCTCCACAGGTCTCGCGTGCCGAGAGTGAGCAGGGCTCGGTGCACGACGCCGTGCGCCTTCAGCGCCGGGGCGATGCACCCATAAGTCGTATGGGCCGCAACCTCGGGGGGCCACGGAAAGCGCACCTTCGAATCGCCCACGTGGGCTAGCCCGGCCCCGTGCATCGGCACGGCCATGTGCTCGCTCAGCTTTGGCGCCTTTGGCTGGCCATCGAGCCACGTGTAGCAGCGCGATACGGCTTGGATGTCGGCGCCGTCTTCGAACGCTTCGCGAAGGAACGTGCCCACCATGTGCGCCGTGGGCGAAGACGGAACGCCAAGGGCGCGCGCCAGGCTCGGCCGCGTTCGCAGGGCGGACGCGTTGCCGCCCCAATCGCCGAAGAGTTCGGGCGCGCCCGAGAGAGCGAGCTGAGCGACGCGCCTCGGTCTACCGGCGTCGTCTTCGATGAGCGAACCGGTGAGGGCGACGCCAACACGTTCGGATGGGCGGCTCAGTCGCTCTTCGAAGTGGCTCAGCAGCGCATCGCCGAGGATGCGCCCCTCGAGCATGGGCGCAAGCTCCTCGGCGCGAAGGGTCTTGAAATCGCGCACGCCGGCGAGCCTTCGCGCGTTGCCTTCAGGTTCGGGTAGGTCCGGATGCACGAGGAGCGCCGGATCGCCGAGTTCGAGCGCCAGCGGGTCGCACCAAAGGAGCTCTGATGCGTAGCGTGCCTCGCCGTTTCCGTCCGGTACCCAGCGTCGCTCCTCCAGCTTCCAAGACTCGCGCCGTCCGCTCTCCAGCTGCTCGAGAAGATAGGCGCAAAGCGCCAAGCGAACGTCGAGCTCGTACGGCGTAACTTCGAGCAGTGCGCCGACGTCGAACTCGGCGCGTGCTCCGCAGGCGAGGAGAAGGGCGCGTGAAGCCGCGTCGAGGGGCGAGAGCGTAATCCGCCCGGGCAGGCTCGTAAGCCGCTCGGCGAGAGACTGACCGTGCTCCCCCGGCGCAAACCAGGCGCGCTTCGCCTTTTCCCACACGTTGCCGGTCGTCGGCACCCGCAGCCGCGCGCGTACCTTGCTGTTGCGTACCTGCTGCTGCAGCTCGCCCTCGCTGCGCACGCCGGCGCCCAGGAGCCTCGCGACCTTGGGCAGGAGCGCCGCCGCGGCGGCTTCGTCGCGCGCATCGGCGGCTTCGTCGAGCGCGTCGAGGAGCTGCCTCACGCAGTGGGCCCGCTGGCGCCGGTCCGCCGGAAAGCGGGTGGCAAGCCAGTGGGAGAGCGCGAGGGGGATTGCATTGTCGGGCGCCGCGTCGGGGTAGAACTCAGCGAGCTCGCTGGCGAGCACCATGGTTTTTGCCGCCCGGCGCTCGCCGCTTTTGGTCGGCAGCACGCGAGCGCTCGCGAAGGCGGCGAGGGCCGCCGGGTCCGCATCGAGGGCCACGCGAGCGGCGTCGAGCCAGCGGTAGAGCGCGTCGTTCGCCGCTTCGCTTTGTTCGAGGGCGTCTTCGCCAAAGGCGGCGGCGAGCTCGGCGGCGACCTGGCGATGGCTTCGCTCCCGTACGAGGGCGGTACGCAGTTCATCGGGGAGCGCGTCGGCCCAATCTTCGTCCGCCCAGTTCTTGCTGGAGCTGTCCTTGCCGAAGTCGAGCCGACAGAACCATCGCCGAGCGAGATTGAGATGCACGTCCTCGCAACGCCACCGCTCCGGTCGGATGCCCCCGCAGCGGCCGATGATCAGCATCCGGATCGGGGCGGATCCACCGACGGCCTGCCCGTCGAGCCGTTGAATTGGGCGATCCGCGCACCTCTGAGAGGTCGAAAAAACGATCAATCCGCCTCGGGGCATGGTCCTCGACGGAGACCTTGTCGAGCAGCCCACTTTCGCTGCGCATCCCCCAACACCGTCGCCGCTCCCTCGCTTGGAGAGGCTGAAACACCGCGACGTCATCGCTTTACGAACGTCATCTTCAACGGCAACCGCCCGGCGATCGCGACAACACGACCCCCGGACGTCATCACCTGCAATGCGGCGCAGACACTCTCGAACGTGTCCGAACACGGATGCCAGACGTGGCGCCGCCGTCGCCTCCTGCAGGGGCGACATCTTTCACTGATTGGTCGGCGCCTGAGGACGACCCAACGCAGGTCAGGGCAACATGCCCCCCTTCAGGATGCCGGGCGGTTGCGGCCCCAACTCTGCGTCCAGCGCGCTTTCCTTCATGCAGCCGAGCTGTCACTCACGGTCCCCAAAAAGGTGCGTCGGGCGCATGCGCGGCGGCTCGTTGCGGCCCTGATCAGTCGGCCTTGTTGAAGGCGTATCGGGCGATCTTCCACGCTCCGTCCACGCGCTCAAAGACCCAAAGCTCGCGGTTGACTTCTGGCACGGTTTGATTGGCCTCCTTGATGAACCGTGTGCCTGCCGAGGTGGTCGTTGCGTAGGCGGTGTCCCCGTCGACCACGATGTCACCCGGATCGATCTCGAACACGAGGTCGAGCGTGAGCGCGCTGAATGCGAAGGCGTAAAAGCCCGTGATCGCATCCGCGCCTTCGAACACATCGAACCGATCCGGCATCAGGACCGCGTCTTGCGTGTAGAGCGCGCCGAGGCCGTCCGCGTTGCTCTCGTTGACGAAGCTCTCATAGCTTCGCAAGACGTCTGCAATCTTCTCAGCATCTGCGTGGCCGCCAGAGAGGGCCGCGCCGGCTGTCAGGGCAGTGGCCCAAAGTGTGAAAAGGGCGGTTTTGATCGAACTCGGTGGGGTCATTTCGGGTCTCCGCTGTGGGATCAGAACTTGCCGTTGTCATGCGCCATCTCGTCTGGGATCGCCTCGATCGTGTCCCAGTGCTCGACGATCTGGCCGTCCTCGACGCGCCAGAGATCGAAGAATGCGGTGGGCGTGCCCCCCATGGCGCCCTCGGTCATGGTGAAGACGAAGTTGCCTTGAGCCACGATCAGGTGGACCTCTTCGAACGAGATCCCCTGACCGGCCTCGGCAAACTGCGCGAAGGCCGCGCCGAGGGCGTCGAGGCCGTCCGGAACCAGCGGATTGTGCTGCAGATAGGCGCCGGGTTCAGAGATGATGTAGTCCGCCGCTTTGCTCAGGTTTCCGCCCAGAAAGACCTCGTCCACAAAGCCTGCAACAATGGCCCTGTTGTCAGAAGTCTGGTCGAGGTCGGTGATCTCCGTCGGGCCATCTGTCATGGACCGGCCCGACGCGGTTGTCGCCGGGGGTGCCTGGAGATTGTCCCAATGTTCGGCAAGCACACCGTCTTCGATGCGAAAGACGTCGAAGGACACAAGCGTCGGCGCCCCGAACATCTCCGCATTCTCGAACGTGTTGTGGAGAACGACGTAATCTCCGTCCGCGATGACACGATGTGTGGTGACGGTCAGACCGGCCTCCTTCACGATTGGAATTGCGGTCAGGAGACCCTCGGCCCCCGTCGGGAGGTTCGGGTTGTGCTGAACGTAGTCCGGCGCAAGAAGCGGCCGCGCGGCCTCTGCGTCATGATCGACAAACACTGCCGCGATAAGCGAAAGCGCGAGTTCTTGTGGGGTCATTCCGTGTCCTCTGGCCGATTGTGGAGCGCCTGACGGCGGCTCTGATTCTGTGTCCAACCAGTTGGTATAAAAATCTGACCTAGTCGCAATTACGCACCTTTTCATGACCTGGTATGGTGGACCGGACCAGGACCGAGCAGCGGCACTTGACTTGCGGCGCGCTCCGCAAGATCAAGGTCGGGAATCCAGGTCTGGTATGGATTGAGAACCGGAGAGAGATGGTGTTGCCCGTCGGCGTGCACTCAGAGGCCGAAGCCCTGCTCTGCCCCATTCGCGCCGTGCTGTCTAAAGTCACGGGCAAGTGGCAGATCATCGTCGTCCTGGCGCTTGAGGACGGTCCGATGCGGTTCGGCGCGCTCAAACGAACGATCGGCGACATCACGCAGGGTGTGCTGACGGAAAACCTGCGAAGCCTGCAAAAGGATGGCTACCTCACCCGCACGGTGGACCCCGGCCCACCGATTGCGGTGTCCTACGCGCTCACGCCGATGGGCGAGGCCCTGGTGGACCTCCTGAAGCCGCTCGTCCTTTGGGCCAATGACAATCTGGACACCGTCAAAGACGCCCGCAGAGACTACGAGGCGGCGCGCCAATAGGGCTCAATCTGGCGGTGACCGCGCGTCTGTGCCAGCCTGTCAAGCGCCAGTGAGTTGCGCCTTCAACCATGTGGTCTGCGGATCGGCTTCGTTTCGGCGGTGCCACAGCACGGAGACGGGGAACCGAGGGAGGTCCAGGGGGGGATGTGCCGTGACCAGGCCGAACGTGTCGGCAAACCGCGTTGCGACACGGGATGGCAGTGTCAAGAGGGCGCCAGAGACCGCGATCGTGGCAAGCGCGGGAAGAAACGCCGGTAGGCTCAGCAAGACGCGCCTCTCGCGCCCGAGCGCGGCCAGGTGCTCATCGACCACACCGCGATGGCCGCCGCCCGGCGCCGTCAGGACGTGATCGGCGTCGCAATACGCGTCCAAATCGATGTGCGGGGCGTCGCGGAGCACGTCAGACCGTCCGGCGACGCGATACCCTTCTTCGTAGAGCGTCTCCCCCAGGCACGTGCCGGGTATCTCCCGAAAGAACCCCAAGGCGAGATCGGCGCGCCCCTCTTTCAGGGCCTCCACGGCCTCAGCCCGTCCGCTGGGGACGATAGACAGGGTCAGGCCCGGCGCGGCGTGCCGAAGCCGGGCGAAGAGATCGGGGATCAGAACCGCCTGTTCGGTGTGGAGCGCGGCGACGCGAACCCGGCCGACCGCCGTCGCGGGATCGAAGGTCCGGGTGGCCCCCAATGCGCCACGCAACGCATCGACAGCTCCCGCCACCGGACCTTCGAGTGCCAAGGCGGTCGCCGTCGGCTCCATCCCATGCGGACGACGCAGGAAAAGCTCGTCGCAAAACACCTCGCGCAAGCGGCGCAAGGCCTGACTTATGGCCGATTGGGTGAGGCCCAAGTCCCGTGCAACGAG
>JBCCRV010000272.1:0-9051 GCA_039201085.1 Myxococcota bacterium
CTTCTATGCGCCCAACGGCGATACGGTCCCGTTCGGTGGTGAAGACGGCTACCGACAGCACAGCCTCGCTCTATATGCCGAGCTCGGCATTGTCGACCGCTGGCTCATGGCCACGCTCGACGGCGAGATTTTCCGAAGAAACGTTATTCCTGATCAAGGGGCAACCAGCGGTATCGGGGATCTTCGCGTGGGCCTTTGGACCGGTCTGCTCGAAGGGCCAGTAAACCTCTCCTTCGGCGTGCTCGTGGGCATTCCCACGGGAGACCCAGTTCCCCAAGGCAACACGCAGGAGCAGACGTTCATCGCGAACCTCCTGCCCACAGGTGACGGTGAAGTGGATGTGACGCCAACCTTCGCGTTCGGCCACGGATTTCGCTGGCGTCGCGTCAACCAGTTCGTTCAAGCGAGCGTGGGCTATGCGATTCGAACGACGCCTCGGGAGGCGCCGGCTCCCGACAACGTGGACACGCTTCCCCCTGAGGTACGGTCGCAGTTTGCCGCGCGGGACATTCGTGACCAGTTTGTCTACCGGCTCGAAACCGGTATTCGCGTCGACCGCCCAGTTCTAGACCGCTTCTGGTTTATCATTCGTTTCTCTGGACAGGTGACCGTTCAGGGCCGTGACGAGGGTTTTGTTCCGCGCCAGGGGGCAGCGGGCCTAGGGGACGCCGCGGAATTTCACGCCGTTGGCTTCGAGACTCTCCTCGACATTTATGGCGGATTTGGAATGGGCTTCGGTGTGGATGGTGCCTTCGCGGCGAGAAACGTTCCCGCCGCAGCGGCGTACAAGCTCTCTCTCACGTATGAGATTCGCTAGCGGTAGGCGCCTAGGCTGCGGCGAAGCTGGCGAACAAACTTCGCCATGGCCTGTAGGCGCTTCAGGTCTTCGGCGTCCGGCACACGCTTGCCCGTGATCCGCACGCGAAACACCGAGTCGCTGAGCCGAACTTGGTCGCTGTCGCAGAGCCGACGAAAAGCCGCCCGCAGCGCTTCGGGCAGCTCGGCGCTTTGGCTCTGATCGAGCGGCGCATCGACGCTCCATCCCTCCCCGCGAACTTCCAGAAAAAGGCCCGGCGCCGCCAGGTCTGCGGCGGCGACCAAACGCAACTCCGCGTCCTCGCGCACGGCGCGCAGATCGGCACGGCGTAGGGTCGCGTTCGCCGCTTTTGCAAAGTCCTGCCAAGTATCAAGGGTGTCCCGCATCGATGCGGGGAGCGGCATGCGGCGGTTCCAGCGGTCGAGCTCTTCGGCCACCCGAACGAACCGTTGGAAAAGGCCTTCGAGATCGCCCTCCTGTTCCGGTGCAGGAACGAGCAGGGTGCAGCTCGCGTCATCGAGCCGCGAAAGGCGCAGACCCTTGAGACTTGGAAGCCAACCAAGGGCCGCGATGGCCTGGTCACGATCTCGCGCCTGCACGGTGAAGGCTTCAAACCATCCGTCACCCACCCGTGCGGCGCCGGGCCACACGGTGCGCTCGCGTCGCGCGACGACTTCGAGGTTGAGCCCGACGGGCGGGAAGCTCAGCTCGACGGCGATGTCGCTCACGTTGGCCGGCGCGACGTGGATCGAGCACCGTCCCCGTTCGCCGATCAGTGCGCCCTCGTGCATCCGCAGTCCGAGCGATCCACCGGCGCGCGCCCAGCGCGCTTCCAGCCGCTGCCGACCGATCAGTGCGCCCTCGGGTGCGGCGCGAGCCATGGGCTCGCTTGCCAGGCGGCTTCCCCGGGGCAGGATGGTGAGCGGCGCATCGATGAGCGGAACGCCGCCAGAGGCGACGACGACTCGCCATCGGAGTCCGGCATAGGCTTCGGACGCTTCCGGATGGGTGGAGGGGGTCAACACGTCGGAGATCGCGAGTCGAAAGGGCGCGGCGCGGCCGTCCCCCGGCAGCGTGAATCGCTCGCGGCGTACGGTGACGCGACGCGGCGGCAGCGACCCCTGCGTCCGCGCCACCAGGAGCAGATCGACCGTTACGGAGGCTCGCTTGGCGAACACGGCAAGGGTCCCGCTGAGTTCTTGACCGAGGAGGATATAGGTCCCGTCGAGGGCGAGCTCAGCGTAGTCGCGGCCCGGCGCTCGGGCCGAACGAAACCGCCTCGGTCGCGGCGCCACGGCAAACTGGCTGGGCGCGCGAACGCGGAGGTCAAAGCACGGATGGACGTCGGGCCACCAAGGAATGTCGACGTGCACGCGGAGCTCGTACTTCAAGGATGTATCGCCAAGGGTGAAGGATGCCGGCGCGCCCTTCGGCACCTTGAGCACAAAGTCGAGTTCGTTTGTACCCGCTTCAAGGACGCCTTTGCCTTCCAGTTCGGCGCGCCGCACCATCAACAACGCCGTCGCCGCCACGCAGACGAAGTCCACGCGAATCGTGTTCACCGGAAGGTCCTTCGAACACTCGAGCTTCAGCGTGCAGCGATGCTTTTCGCCGGCCGTAAGCACACGCGGCGCGCGAAGGGAAACGGTGGGCGATGCGAGGAACACAGCGGGCGAAAGGTTGGCACGGACCGCGGCTGCGGCACGGGGGATTCTGCGCGCTCGAATGCCCGGAGCGCAAACAAGCGCTAGCGGTAGGCGCCGACGCTGCGTCGCAGCTGGCGGACCAGCCTGGCCATGGCGCGCAGTCGTTCCAGCTCTTCGACGCGGGGTGCGTCCAGCCCGTCGATTCTCAGCTCGAAGGTGCGGCGTGAGAGACGCACTTCGTCTTCGCCGCAGAGGCGCAAGAAGGTGTCACGCAGGCTTTCGGGGACCGCTTGCGTGAGGTCTTCGCTGCTTTCTTCGGCCTCAAGCTCCCATTCGCCGTGAACCTGAAGCCATAGGCCCGCTTCGTTGAGATCGGCGCTGAGCGTGAGGCGAAGCTCCTCGTCGTCGCGATGAATCGTGAGGTCGCCCCGCTGAAGCGTCCCGCTGAGATCGCGTGCGATGCGCTCCCACGTGGGCAGGGCATCTTCGCGTCCCGTCCGAACGGGAACGCGGGCGGCCCACTCGGCGAGCTCAAGGGCAAGCGCCTTCAGGCGCTCGAAGAGGCCGCGCAGTTCGTTCTCGCCCGTGGGCGCAGCGGGGAACTCAAGGCGGCACTCGCGATCGCTCAGGGACCTGAGCGGAAGGCCGCGTAGGGCGGGAAGGAGTTCGAGGGCGCCGTGGGCTTGGGTATCGTCGGCGGCGTTGAAGTGAAAGTCCGCGAAGAGCTGAAAGCCGGCGAGCGCTTGCACGCCTGTCCACACTTTGCCGCCTCGACTGCGAAGGGACAGCCCGAGGGACGTGGTGGGAAAGGTAAAGTGCGCCGCCAAGGCTCCGCTCATCATCAGCTTGGCTTCGAGCACGCATCCGCCGAAGGAGCCGCGCAGCGAGCCTGCGTCCATCGCCAGGCCCAGAGGGCGACCGACGTCGTTCCACAGGGACTCGATTCGCGTACGACCAATGGCGTTTTCCATGGATCCTGCACGCGGCTCCGAAGGCAGCAGCGTGCTGCCTTCGGAGAGCATCTCGATCGGCGAACGAACCAGCGATCGGCCGTTGGCCTTCATTTCGAGGCTCCACTCGAGGGCGGAATGCGGTCGCCCGAAGGCGCGAATCGTGGGCGGCAGATCGGCCGGCACCGTGAACGCAAAGGGCTCGGCGCGGCCGTCGGCGTTGACGACAAAGTGTGCGCGTCGGCGCAGAACCACGTGACTGCGCCCTCGGCCGCGAATCGTCGCGATGAGTTCGAGGTGCACCTCGTCGCCGCCGGCGAAGACGGCGAGCGATCCGCTTACGCGCCCGCCCGGCACCACCCGCCGCGAGTCGAGGTGAAGTTCTGCGTAGGGCCCGTCGCCTTCGGAGGCGCTCCGATAGCGTGCGACCTTGGGATTTACGCGAGCCTGGACCGTGCTCACGGAGGCTTCGAAGCGCAGGCGGGAGTCCGGCCACCAAGGAATGTCCACATGCACCAAGTGGTGGTAGCGAAACTCGACCCCTGCTGCGTCGATCTTGCACGTGGGCGGGAGGCCCGACGGCAAGGGGAGCGTAAACGGCAGGCGCAGCTCGCCGGGCTCGAGCGTGGTTTCATCGAGAAGAACCACGCCGGAGTTCAGGAAGTTCTGGATGCCCGTCGTCGTTTGCACCGACGTCCCGTTGTAGGTCGACGAGGGGTAGTACTCGGCGCCGATGAAGGAAGTGTGCACGCCGTTGATGTCGATGGCGCGCCTCACGTCGAGACGGAGCTCGCACTCGTGGCGTTCACCCGGAACAAGCACTTTGGTAGCGAGCAGGCGAACGTTTGGCGGCGTCTTGAACACGTCTGACGTAGTCTGCCGAATCGGCCCTGCCGGCAAGGGGGATTCGAACGACCGACGCGGGACCTAGCGCGACTACTCGATTTCGCCGAAGGTGGCTGCAGGATTGAAGGTGCCGGTGCAGAGGCAGCCCGTCGTGGTGTTGACGCGAATGCGGCCCGCGCTTCCACCGCCGCCGCCGCCGCCGGTGTAGAAGTTGCCGCTGAAGCAGGATGCTACGTCACCTTCCGTACCGGCGCCTCCTTCCGCTGTGGCGGAGCCTCGGCCCCCCACGCCCCCAACGGCCACGCCGCCGATGGAGCAGATCACGTCGAGGGCCGGGCCGCCGATACCGCCGCCGCGTCCATTCGCACCGTTCCCGCCATCGACCCCATCGTTGTTGCCGCCGCCGCCGCCACCACCGCCGCCGGCGTTCAGGCGCCCCGTGACGTCCACGGAGGGCGCCTCGAGCAGAATGGCGCCGCCGCTTCCGCCGCCCGCGCCGCCGAGGCAGAGGCCTCGTCCGCCTAAGCCCCCCGCGGCGCCACCGCCGAAGGCTTCGACCGCACCGCTCACGGTCAGCGTTTGGCCCGCACTGATCTGCACCGCACCACCACCACCTCCGCCGGGGCGAGAGTTACAGCTGTTTTGACCGTTCATGCCGCCCAGGAGCGGGACCAGTGCTTCGCTTCCGAAGGGCGCAGCGGAGCCCGGGTTGCCGCCGGCAGCGGCGTAGCTTCCGCCCGCTCCGCCGATCGTGTTCATCGTCGGCGCGTCATATTCGGCGACGGCGCCGGGGCCCGGAACTGGCCCCACGGCGGAGACGTCCAGGATGCCGGTAATCGTGGCCGAGTCGAAGGCGAGGATGACCAGCGACGCGCTGCCCTCCACGCGCAGGTCGGCGATCGTGAGCGCGTCCATTCGGCACACGCAGGCGTCGGGCGCGTCGAGCTGAGGAACGCGTTCGCAGCTGCCCATGCCTGCCGACGAACTGCAGCGATCCGTGTTGAAGGTGCCGGACGGTGCGCCAACGACCAGGCCCGTTGGAGCGAGTTCGCCGAAGCGGTCTGCGTTCGACGGCAAGAAGCGGGGAACGCCCGTGTCCGCTTCGGCCGCGTCCGGCAGTGCGGCGTCAGGGGCGCCAGCCTCGGGCACCGTTGCGTCCTCGGCGGCCAATTCGGGAGCGTCGACGGTGAGGGCGTCCATGCTTGGCGCGTCCATGACCGCCGCGTCCACAGCTGAGTCATCGGCAATCAGCGCGTCGTCGCCGCAGCCGGAGGTCGAAATCGCGAGGACCAGGATCCGGTTCAAGAAGCGCATGGGAAGCGCTAGCACTGCCAGGTCCGCTTGCTCCTAATCTCCCCTTAGCTCTATGCGGCGGATAGGCGCCACGCCGACGAGGAATGACGCCCCTCGTGGCGCTCGGTCGTTCGCCCGGAGTGGGCGCACCGAAGGCTCGGTTAGGGAGCGGTGGGCACGTCGGGCGCTGGATCGGGCATGTCATCGCCTTCGAGCGCTTCGCTGCCTTCTTCGGGCATTTCGGGAAAGCTGTTGAGGATGCTTTGGATTTGGCGGCGCACGCACGCGTAGGCATGGACACGGCGCCTGCGCCGACGAATACGGGGCGCATCTTCCATGCGCTGCACGGAGGCGCGTGCGCGGGCGTCGCCGAGTTCTTCGATTGCCGTGAGAGCCTCACGGTATTCGGCGCAGTTGGACGCGAGCTCTAGGTCGGCGACGGCTCGAAGGTAGTTTTCGACTTGGTCCGCCGGCTCGTAGTCGATGATGAACAGGGCCGCTTGCCGACGGAGCGATTTTTCGTGGTCGTGAAGCAGCACGTCGCGGTTGCGCTCGAGTTGATCCTCGAGGTTGTCTTGGCGCGCGCGTTCGTAGATCTGACGGATCAGCTCCGGGTCTTCGCGAGGGTCGGCGGAAGCGGGCGCGTCCGGGCGCAGGAGCAGGGCCGCCGTGATTGCGCCAGTGACGGCAATGGCGGCGGCGGCGAGGGCCAGCGTGCGGTTTCGGCCCTTCGGTTCTTTGAGGTCCACCTTCGGAACGGGAAGGCCGTCCGAGTCGACGCTTCGAATGCCGCCGATAGGCGTGAGTCGCGAGAGCGACATGCGGCCCGTTTCCGTGGCCGCGCGAACCGCCAGGGCACGGAGGGCTTCGCGGGCGACGGCGGCGCTTTCGGGCCGCGAAGCCGGCTGACGCTGCAGCAAGTGGTCGACGAGCTCCTGAAGTTCGTCCGGTACCGCGTTGTCGTGTTCGATGAGGCGCGGTGTCTTGGCCTTGCCGATCTGTAGGGTGACGATCTCCGTGATGTCGTCGCTGTCGAAGAGGCTGCGTCCGGTGACCATTTCCCAGATGAGTACGCCCAGCGCGTAGAGGTCCGCGCGGTAGTCGACCTTTTCCCCGAGGGCCTGCTCCGGCGACATGTACCCCGGCGTGCCGACGACGGACCCGACGCGTGTGATCGCCTTTCGGTTCGACGATGCGTTCATCGTGCCGCCGATCTCCGCTTCGCCGGTGATCTGGGCGATGCCGAAGTCGAGCACGAGGGCCAGCTCGGAGCCGTCGTCGCGCGGCTCGATCATGACGTTCTCGGGTTTAAGGTCGCGGTGCACGATGCCGGCGCCGTGGGCGGCTGCCAGGGCGTCGGCGACTTGGGCGCAGATGGCGCATACGCGCACCCAGTCCATGCCGCCTTCGGCCAGCAGGATCTCTTCGACGCTGCGCCCACGTACGAGCTGCATCACAAGGTAGGCGCCGCCGTCGGGCAGCGAGCCGTAGTCCATCGCGCTGGCGACGTGCGGGTGGTCGAGGCGACCGGTGGCCATGGCCTCGCGCTCAAAGCGCGCACTGACGTCTCCGTCTCGGGCGTACTGGGGGAGGATCGTCTTGAGGGCGACCTGCTTATGAAGCGTGAGGTGCTCGGCGACGTACACGGTGCCCATACCGCCCTCGCCGAGCTTTTCCAGCACGCGGTAGCGGCCGTCGACCACTCGGCCTTCCCAGGAGGCTACGGGCCGCGGCGCGGCGCTTTCGGTCAGCGGTTCAGTCACCGTTTCCACCCGACTCGGCTTCGAACTCGAGCGTTTCGAGCAGTTCCTGGAGGGCCAATGCACGCGACTCGGAAAGCTCGCCAAAACGCACACCGAAACCCGCCTCGAGGGCGCCCTGGGGCGCGACCCAGCGCACCTCGCTGGGGAGCTGGAGCGGATCCCAAGCGGTGGGCGAGCGGAGCTCGAGGACGAGCGATACGCCCACATCCGGCGGGCGGGCGGTGGCGAGAAAGGCGCCTCGCGGCCCGAGATCGAGCAGCTCGGCGCGGCCCTGACGGGCAGCCCCGATCCGGTAACGCACGGGCAGCCGCTTTTGAAGACTCTTTCCAACACGGCGCCGGTCGTCGGCGCGAAAGTGGGCGGGGGTCTCCATGGGGCCCGAAGCCTATCACGGGCCGGGTGGCGGATTCACCATCTCGCCCCGATGGGTGAGCAGGAAAAAGCGGCGGCTCTAGCGGGATACTCACGGGTGCTCGTCACTCCGTGACCGAATCTTGGGGTGGCGGCCTCCTGCGGCGAGTTCTGCTAAGGCGTGGGCATGCCGGCGAAGGACTATCTCGAACGTCAGCTGGCCCGGGAAATGGGCCGCTGTATCGCCGATTTTGGCCTCGTGGAAGCGGGCGATCGCATCATGGTCTGCGTGTCCGGAGGCAAGGACAGCTACGCTTTGCTGCATCTGCTTCAGCGGGCTGCGCGACGGGCTCCGGTGCGGTTTGAGCTGATTGCGGTGCATTTGGACCAGGGCCATCCCGGGTACGACGGCGCACCGCTCGAGGCGTATCTTAAGGGCACGGGCGTTCCGTTTCGGCTCATTCACCGCGACACATACACGGTGGTGCGCAAGCACATCCCCGAAGGCAAGACCGCCTGCTCGCTCTGCTCGCGCCTTCGCCGGGGCGTGCTCTACGATCTGGCCACGGAGCTGCAGTGCACGAAGATCGCCCTCGGCCATCACGCCGATGACGCAATGGAAACGCTGATGATGAACATGATGTTCAACGGCGCCCTCGGGGCCATGCCGCCCAAGCTTCAGAGCGATGATGGACGGCACGTGGTGATTCGTCCGCTCCTCTACTGCGCCGAGAAGGACCTGGCGGCCTTCGCCGAGCAGCAGGCGTTTCCGATCCTTCCGTGCGACCTCTGCGGCTCCCAGCCCAACCTATGGCGCCAAGAAGTGAAGGGCATGCTGGATGAGCTCGAGGGTCGCGTACCGCAGCTTCGCCGCAGCATGCTTCGGGCGATGACCAACGTACGGCCAGCACACCTCATGGATAAGGCCCTGCTCGAAGGGGCCGGCGTCCCCGTGGGTCAAGTCGAACTGGACGATTCGCCAGCGCCGGAGGCGGCACCGGGGCCGGTTCGCGCGGAATCCGCCGTGCCGCCCTCGCGCCGCCTTCCGCTCCTCCGCTGATTCGTCGACGGTGTGTCGAATGCTAGCCGACGTCACCGTCTGCGCGGGGTTCGATCACCACCCCCGTTTCTGGGATGCGTTTTTCGAGGCGATGGCGTGCCGATGTGCCGTAGCCTCCGGCGCATGATTCGCCCTTCGAGCTTGTTTCGAGGTTTGCCCGTGGCGGTGGTGCTTGCGGCGTTGACCGCGACCAGCGCCCACGCGCAGCGCAACGTGGACATCGAGCGTTTTCGTCCGGCCCTTGATGCGGACGGCTTCATCGCGATGCCTTCCACGGTGGTTCCCGGCCCCTGGCAATGGGACGTGGGCATGGCCACCAGCTATA
>JBCCRV010000273.1:0-9029 GCA_039201085.1 Myxococcota bacterium
CTTCCTGTCAGTCTTCTTCATGGCGGTTTTCCTTTCTCAGACAGCCCGAGCATGAGCCCGGGTGAAAGGAACCGCCTCTTCAAATTTCAACAGATTTCGGGACTACGCCCCAGATGACGCACCCTCGTACACGCCTTCGAAATCGTTGAGCCGTTTCTTTCCGCTCCTGTGCGGTCTGCATTCACAGCCCAAAAGAACCCAAACGATTCCGAAAGCTCGTGCGATCGTCACGCCCTTTGGTGACTCATGGCGCGCTAAGAGGAGTTAAGTCAGCGTCCGTTGACTACGTCCACAAGCGCGCCGTACGAAACGCGACGTGAACAGCGAGTCTGACGAACGTTCAATACATGGTGCATCGCCTATTGGGAGCGCCGAGCGGAACCCAACGCCCACAGTCGCGGGCGTGGCCAAGGATGGCCCGCAGCGTGCTGTGATGGCCGTCTCGCTCGTCGATGTTCGGCGTCCGTCAGCCGGCGCGTGTCTGGGATGGTTGCTGATCGCTACAGCCTGTGCTGAAGGCTATCGCCCCGAGCCCCCCGGCGCCGAACCACAGCCGCGCGTGGACGCCGGGAGAACCCCTGAAACCGGTGCTACTGACGCGACGGGAGCGTCAATGGACGCTTTGGGGTTCGCCGGCGCTGACGGGAGCGTACGAGACGAAGGGCTCGACCCAGCCGACGCGCGCACGCTGGAGGCCTCACCCGTTCCGGACGGGCCGGCACCGGCAGCTCCCCTGCTTCGCTTTCCATGGAACGGCTACACCACTGGAAGTCCACATGTTCCGCTTAGAGTGATGGTCGATCACCCGCTCCAACCGCAGTTCCGGTGGGAGCCTTTGGCAGACGCCGAGTTTGAGCTTCAGCTTACGCAAAACTGCGGCACGGACTTTCGCGCGTGTGACTTCGACGAGGTGGTGTACTCGACGCGAACCACAAACACTGCACACCGCGTTGAGCGGCCCCTGCCGGTGAGTCGGAGCACTCCTGTAGGAAGCCGTTATTACTGGCGCTTGCGAGCATGCCGTGGCGCGAACTGCTCACCTTGGAGCGAGGTTCGCTATGTCGACGTCGGGCGGAGCATGAACGACTACAACGGTGACGGCATTGCGGACCTTGCCGTCGGTGCGCCCGGTGCGTATGACGGGCGAGGGGCGGTCGTCGTATACCGCGGCGGAGGGCACCTTGCGCCGCGGCCGCAGGTAACCGTGCGAGGACCGAGCGAAGGGTTGCTCAGGTTTGGAACACACCTCGCGGCCCTCGGCGACGTTGACGGGGACGGTTTCTCCGACCTACTCGTCGTGCCGAGCTGGACACAGGGAAGCGTCTACCTTGTGTACGGTTCCGCGGATATCCGTGGCCTTCAGGCGGAAGCGCTGGAAGCGCCGCCCTCGGTTTCGTCGCTTCCCGCAGGGACGGCATGCGCAGCTCTTGGCGATGTGAATGGTGATGGTTTCGCGGATTTCGCCGTCGGCATGCGGGATGGAAGCGGCGGTGATTCGTCCGCGCATGTGTACTTCGGTGGAGCCGCGCTCGGTGCACCCATGCGTCTGCCTGTCCCGGAAGGGATTGGCGCCGATGGTGATGCGCTCTTCGGGGCGGCGCTTGCCGGCCTCGGCGACCTGAACGGCGACGGGTACGCGGACTTCGCGGTCGCGGCCCCTTTTCAGAACTCAGCGACCGAGAATACGGGGAGCACGCACGTGTTTTTCGGTGGGGCAAGTCGATCGTATGGGTCGGTGTTTTCTTTTCCGAACCCGCTTCCCTTTGTTGGTAGCTTTGGAGCGGAGCTCGGCGGCACCGGTGACCTCGATGGAGATGGTTTCGCTGACTTGGTCGTGGGCGCGCCTTCGCAGCCGATCGTTCATCGAGGCTCGGGCGCTACGTACATCCTTTTTGGAAGTCGCGTGCTTGCGTCAAGTTCAACCGCCGATCTTGAGAGCCCAGACCCACGACCTTCCGGTAGCTTTGGGCGTCTCGGCGCGATGCCCGATATCAACGGTGATGGTTTGACCGAGCTCGTCGTCGGCGAGCAAGGAAGTGTATTCATCTACAACGGCGGCGGCACGTATGAATCCGCGGACGACCAACGCGTCGCCCCGGCGACGCAGATCTTTGGGATCCGTCTGACGGCTCTCGATCAAAATGGTGACGGCTTCGATGACGTCGTTGTAGCGGCGTCGGAGCGAAGTGGAGACTCCAGCGAACGCTTGATGCTCTTTCAGGGAGCCGCGGATGGGCTCTCGGAGACGCCGATCGTGCTGGAGAGTCCCTTTAGTGGGGAGGTGACCCGCTTCGGGAGCCTTCCATGAGGATGCAGCTCGGCGCACATGGCGCGGCCCTCAGCTTCTTGATGGCGTGGAAGCGGTTCGAATATGGGCCTTACAAGTACGGCCCGAACGACGGCGAAGCACACGCTCCTTCAACGTCTCAACTACGACGACGAACGGACGAAGCCTGCCGCAGCGGGAAGATATCGGGCCCGCGGTTGAGTGTGTTTGGCGCACGGAGGCACTCCGTGGATGAGCGACGGTGGCCGAGACTTGAACGTTCCGGCGCACTGCGCGTTGCGAGTTAGTGGAGCGGCACGCACCAGCACGGGCGTTGGAGAGAAACATTCCGTGACTTCAAGAACCACGCGCGTCTTCGCGCTCGCCCTCGCGTTTTTCAGCGGCTGCTCCGTCGTGGTGAGCCCCGACGGGTCGCGGTTGGGTGGTGCCGACGGCGGAAGTGGGCCGGATACGGGCATGGACGCGGAGGTGCTAGACGCGTCCGTGGGAGGAGACCTGGCAAACGATGTGTTGCCCCGTGAGGACGGGTCCATGTCCGAAGATAGTGGGCCCGTGCCCGACGGCGGCGAAGACGCACTCATACACGCCGACACGAATCCGGTCGATATGCGCCCCGTCGACGCCTGCGTCGTCGTGGACGAGGTTTGCGATGGGGTCGACAACAACTGCGACGGTGTCGCCGACGAGGGCTGCACCTGCGTCAATGGTGAGACGAGGCCATGCGGCAGCAATGAAGGACTGTGTGAGGCTGGCGTGCAGGTTTGCGTCGCGGGCGTGTGGGGCACATGCCGCGACGATGTTGGACCGACCGACGAGTTTTGCGACGGCGCCGACAACGACTGCGACGGCGAACGCGACAACGGTCTGCGTCCGCCGCGGTGTAGTCTGACGCGGGGCGTCTGCGCGGGGGCGCGCGCCGAGTGTGGCGGCACCAAAGGGTGGCTTGAGTGCGGTCCTCGCCAGTACGGCGCCGAGTACGAACGTACGGAGCGCTCGTGCGACGGCTTCGACAACGACTGCGACGGCGAAGCGGACGAGGGGTGTGCGGAAGGATGTTCGAGCGGCGGAAGCGAGTGCGCGGAAGACGAGATCTGCGTATGCGCGGATCGCGCAGTGTCGTGCGGCTCGGGCGGGACCTGCCGATCGCTTTTCGGAACGTACCGGATCCTCATCGACAGCTCGGACTTGCCTTTCCTTGACCTGATGGACGAATGCTGGGACGCGAACTGCCGAGGCCCAGACCAATACGTGAATATCCTATTGAACGGCGTGCTGCTCGGCCGAACAGCGACGATCGCGGACAGCTTCATGGCGAGGTGGCCTCCCGCAGAGGTGAGCGCCGTGCTGGATGACGGCATGGTGCTCCGCTTGGAGGTGTGGGACGAAGACGTGATCGTCGACGACCCCGGCCCCGTATGCGAGCTTGAAGTGTCCGATGCCCTGTTGCGGGACGGAACGTTTGCCTGCGGCGGATTTGGTACACTTCGGGGCCGCGTTGTGCGCTCGGACTGAGTCGAAGCGTTGCCGTCTCCAGATGGTGTTGCCGGTGTGACGGCCTAGATCGGCCCACCTGCAGAGGTCGCCTTTCGTTGATGCGCCTCGAGCACGAATCTTGTGGGGCGTTTGAATGACCTTGCCCGAAGGTAGTGGCGCCTTTTCCATGTAGATCCGAGGCGTTCAGGGCCCAAGCGCGGGCGAAAACGGTCCGCACACGCCATCGCGGTCTCTAACACCCTTGAAAACCGGCCAGTAGGCTGCCTACGGTGCGGTCCGGAGGCTTCGATGGCTTTGGTTCGCACGACGATCGGACGGGTTCTTCCCCTATTGCTGGTGACGGTGGCGCTTGCGCCCAACGCGGCGGAGGCCCAGCGGCCGATCCCCGTGCATATCGAGTCGACGCCGCCCGGCGCCGCCGTGTACGTGGACAGCACGCAGGGCGCGCCGATCGGCACTACGCCCATGCGAAACGTTCGCATTCCGCGGGGCAACCACACGCTGATCTTCCGGCTTGCGTCCCATGAGGACGCGACGCTGCCGGTCAACATTCGCCGCCGGCGGGAGACCTTTCGGGCGACGCTCAACCCACTCGGCACGATTTCGATCATGGCGGGCAACGACTCGGCGAACGGCGCCGCCGTGCGCATCGATGGTGCGCCCCAGGGCAACGTGCCCTTTCGTACGGAAGTGCAGCCGGGCCGGCATCTCGTGCAGGTCGGCCGCGAAGGCTACGTGACCTTCTCCCAGTGGGTCGAGCTGGCTGGCGGCCAGGTGCTTTCACTGCCCGTCATGCTCGAGCGCGAAGCGCCCGAAACCGGTTCGCTGCTCGTTGCGGGCGATGTGTCCGGCGCGGGCATTTACATCGATGGAACGCCGCGCGGTTCAACGCCCACGGTCATCGATGGCCTGACGGCGGGACCGCATCAGGTCGAGGTTCGTCCGAACGATCCCGACATGCAGACGCACCGCGAAACGGTGCAGATCATCGCCGGCCAGCGCGCAACCATTAACTACCAGCTGCGACCGACGCAGGCCGCCGGCGGAAGCCTGCGGGTGATTGCGAACGTGCCGACGGCGACGATTCGCTTCGACGGCGAGGACATCGGTCCGCCGCCTGCGAGCCGCCAGAACATCGCGCCCGGGGAGCACATCATCGAAGCGCTCGCCGAGGGCTACGCGCCCGTACAGCAGCCCGTGACGATCGAAGCGGGCCAGCAGCGCGTCGTTTCGCTCACGCTCCAAGAGGTGCAGGGCGCGCCCGGGCGCATCGTCGTCAACGCCAACGTCGACGGCGCCACGGTGCTCGTGGATGGCGAGGACCGCGGCGCGCCACCCGTCGTCGTGCCGGATGCGACGCAGGGTACGCACGCGATCATCGTGCGGGCGCCGGGCTATCAAGAGCACCGTCAGACCTGCGCCGTCGCGCCCGGGCAGGACTGCGTCGTCGACGCCGAGCTTGAGCCCGTGGGAACGCCCGTGCGCGTGGAGGCGAACATCGACGGCGCCGAGTTCTTCGTCGACGGAAACCTGATGGGTCCCGTGCCCTGGGAAGGCACGATGCCGACGGGCTCGCACCTCATTGAAGTGCGCGCAAACGGCTACCGCACGTACCGCGCGCAGGTGTCGCTGCAGCCGCAAAGCGACGTACGCGTCTTCAACGTCGGCATGGTCGGCGAGGGCGAGCTCACGCCAGATGAGCGGCTCGAAGCGCGCCAGCTTCGGCGCGAGCGCCACCGCAACGCCGTGGCGCGCTCCGGTGCAACGCTGCCGAACGATTTGGCCGTGCTCGATGTGTCCCTCGGATGGCCCTACCTCGCCGAGCTCCGCATGGGCATCGGCGTGCTCGACTTCTTGGAAGTCGGCGTCGGTCTACGCACGACCTTCTACCGGCTCACGGAGTTCGAAGGCCGCGTGAAGGCCGGCTGGCGTCCCGTGCGCCAGGTGAGCTTCGGTGGTCAGGTGCGCATTGGTGGTGGATTAGGGCCGAGCTTTGATGCTCCACGTATGGATCCGAACCGCACCGGCGGAGCGGAAGAGGATCTGAGCTACAATACCAACACCTTCTTCTTCAGCCTCGAAGCTCTTCTATCGCTGCACTTCTTGAACGCCGGCAACTTCACCCTGTGGATGGCCATGGACGTTCATCGCGATAGCTGGGCGTGGAACGGCAGCAACGATGACTGTCGGTGGGAGGCGTGCGTGCGAGGGCCTGGGGGCGACATCATCAACGACACGGAGGTCGATTTTGCGGATGCTCTTCCGACGAGTCAGACGGTCGTTCGCGCCCGCCTGGGCGGCTCCCTCGAGTTCATCATCAACGACCGCCTGAACGTGTGGGGCAGCTTCGAAGGCATTCTCGCCGGCGGCAACCGCCGCATTCTCGGTGACCTCTGGGGCTTCGAAAACTCGGACATCCAGCTCTACACGCGTCTCGGCATCACCTACAAGTTCGGCTACGCCGACCGCGGCCAAGACGCTGCCCGCGTGCGCGAAGAAGCGGAAGAGGAAGCCGAAGAAGACGTGGCCGTCGAAGCCGCCGAACCCGAAGGCGCCGACGCAATGGCGCCTCCACCTGCCAACTAGCCGCTAACCGCGTAGGGGAGGGCGCCGGCGCATCGATTGCGCCGGCGCTTCGCTATTGAAGCGGCCGACGGCCAACGGCCAACGGCCAACGGCCAACCGCGTACTGCCCACCGCCAACCGCGCACTGTCAACGGCCAACCGCCCACGGCCCACGGCCCACCACCGCCAACCACACACCGCCAACAGCCGCGACCGCCCACGGCTGACCGCCCATGGCCAACCGCGAACCGCCAACGGCCAACCGCGAACCCACGCTCCACCGCCAAGTTCCACTCCACCACCGGCACAAAACTTGCGACCGGCGTACGCTGTGAGGGTGTTGGAAGGCCGCAGAGCGCGCTTCGGCGTGGCGATTGCCCTTGCGTGGCTTCTGGCGCCGGCCGTTTCAGGCGCGCAGGCGCCGCGTCCTTTGCCTCCAGACCGGGTGCGGCTCAGTGCCGAAGCCGAGCTTGTGCCCTTGGCGGAAGCGGCAGCCGCTGTGCTCCAACGTCGCACCTCGATCGCCATCGATGTTGGCACCTGGAATGAGCCGGGCGGTCTGCGCCTGGAGTCTTGCGGCGATGCCATTTGCCTTCGGCTTGGCGCCCGTGATCGCGAATCGCGGATCTCCCCCGAAGAGGCGACGCCGCAAACGCTGGCCTTTGCCATTGAAGCGATGGTCGACGACCCCTCCCTCGAGCCCTTTCATGCTCTGCTAATGGCCCTTGACGGCGCGATTGCAGAGCGGGCCACGGAGCCGCCGCGGGCGCCGCGGCGCGCTCGCACGCCTTCGGCGATCGCACCGCCTGCCAGCCGTGAACCGGACCCCTGGGAGGCGCGGCCGGCCTTCTTCATGCGCTTGCTCCTGGGCTACGAACCCGGTCAGAACGAGCCATTGGTCGGGCCTGGCGCGGGCTTCGGCCTCTGCGTCGGCCGGGGGTGCGTGGTTGCCGAAGCGGACCTGGCCGTCGTTCCCCGAACCCGCGACGCCTTTGGCCATCGACTTCGCTACTTTTCCCTCACGGGAGCGCTTCGCTTTCACCTGCGTCCGCTCGAGATCGGACGCTTTTCGCTCGGCGCGACGTTTGGTCTCTTCACACGGCTTTTTCGCGTCAGCGTGAACGACCTCGGCAACCGCAGCGCAACCACCTTTGGCGTTCGCATGAGCGTCGAGGGCGCCGTGCGTCTTAAGGGGCCCTTGGAGCTGGTCTTTGAGCTCGGCGGCGACCACGTTCTCGATTCGGAAGCACTCTACGTGGCCGGCCAAGGGGTGCATCTCGAGTCGGGGTTTCGGCCCTGGATGACCATGGCCCTACGCTTTCGGCCGAGGGTCCGATGAAAAGCGCGACTTTTCTCGCGGCGATTGGAAAAGAGCGCGCGAGCGAGCGACGCACCGATGTGGACGGAGCCATTCATCTGCATGTGGTGGAGGACGTGGGCCTTGCGGAGGACCACCGGCTTCTCCAGGAGGCGGCGTCGGGCGATCGGGCGGCGACGCGCGCCCTCTACCGTCAGCACGTCGACGCCGTTCATCGGCAGGTCGCCCGCATTCTTGGCGCGAGCGACGGCGACGTCGAAGACGTCGTTCAAAAAGTGTTCCTCGCGGTGCTGGAGGGCGCGAACCGCTTTCGCGGCCAAAGCAAGGTGAGCTCATGGATCATGGGCATCGCCGTTCGCCGGGCCCTCGACGAGGCGCGGGCGCGAACGCGGCGCGCGCGATGGGCCAAGGTCGGTCAGTTTTTCGGCATGTCCCAGCAGGACGCGCCCGTGCACGTACGCGGCGAAGCGGAGCACTACCTTCGCGTTCTGACGCCTGAGCAACGGGCCGTGTTCCTCTTGAAGGAGGTGGAGGGCTATACCTTCCAGGAGATCTCCGAAATGAGCGGCATCGGTGTTTCCACCCTTCACGCGCGCCTGAAAGCGGCGCGCCGACGTCTGGACACCGCGCTCGAGGGAGAAGGCCGCGATGCGTAAGTCGGACGAGCTCGCACGGGTGCTCCAGGAAGAGTCGCCGGCACTTAGCGACCTGTCGCGCGCCCGCATCGAACGAGCGCTCTTGAACCGGGACACGCATGAAGATCGCAGGGCAGCGAGCCGGTTCTTCGGGTTTCGTTCCGGTTTGGCCGTCGGCGGCGCCCTAAGCGCGGTGCTTGCTGCGCTCGCCATCTTTGCCTTTAGCGGGAGCACCGAGCCCGGGCTTCATACGCCCAGGGCCGAGGTCACGCGAGGTGCGCTGCGCAGGGAACGGCCCGTCGAGGGACGTCAGCGCTTTGCGCTGGCGGAAGACGAGGAGCTTACGGTGCGCTTCGGGGTGCCGGGAGCGGAAAGCCGTCTTATTGCCTCGCCGAGCGCCCGGCTTACCTTCGAGGAACGCGATATGGCACGCGAGATTCATCTCGAAGACGGCCGAATTCGCGTGGAGTTTCATCCGGAGCGTCGCGGTGAAGAGTCGCTGGTGGTGCACACGCGAAACGCGACCGTCCATGTCGTCGGCACGGTGTTTTCGGTGACCGTCGTCAACGATGAAACGCGCGTGACCGTTGAGGAGGGGCGGGTGCGCGTGGTGAGTGCGCGGGGGGAGAGCACCTTCGTGGGTGCGGGCGAGTCCGTGTCCCTCGAAGCGCCGATCGTTGCCGTTCAGCTCGAGGAGAGCGCCGATCCGACCACCGCCGAAAATACGAAC
>JBCCRV010000274.1:0-9019 GCA_039201085.1 Myxococcota bacterium
AGCGAGTCCCTCTCGGAGCGTCCGATGGTCGTCGGCATTAGCAAGAGAGCTCACCGTCCGTGAGGCGCTCTTCCACGTAGGTCGGGCTGCGAATCGCTTCGGCCCGCAGCGGCGTACGCGCGAGCGAAGCGAGGTCCCCCTCGATCGCCGTCAGATCGCGCGCGAGACGCTCGAGGTTCTGCGCCTCGGCGCCCCCTGCCACGAGCAGGATAACGAGGCTCAGCGAGAGCCGGCAAAGCAAGAGCCGCCCTCCCCGTCGCAGCGGGAA
Source organism: Myxococcota bacterium (assembly GCA_039201085.1). Classification (GTDB taxonomy): domain Bacteria; phylum Myxococcota_A; class Polyangia; order Polyangiales; family Houyiibacteriaceae; genus JBCCRV01. The sequence goes on from JBCCRV010000274.1 coordinate 269, forward strand.
GCGCGGGAAAAGCGGGTTTGGCATTACTCGCCCTCGGCTTCGGTGCTTTCTTCCGTTCGACGGGTGCGATCCTGCACGCGCTCCACGTAGCGAACGGCGGGGCGTTCCTCGAGGGGCGCGGTTGGACCGCCCTTCTCGTAGCCGACGACGCGAACGTTGACGGCGCGGCCCTCGGGGGCGGTGAACGAGTAGTTCGAGCGAACCTTGAAGCGGTAGCCCTTGAGGTAGCTGAAGATGCCGTAGCCGTGACCGCGGTACTCGAGGTTGACCGTCAGCGTGTGCTCGCCAGGAACAATGCTGCCGTTGTACACTTGGAACTCGTCACGCTCTGCGAGCGAACCATCTTCGTCCGCCTTGTTGAAGATGGGCGCACCGTCGAGGGCGTAGACCGCCTTCACAAGACGGTACGACGAGGACATGCGGTTCTCGTGCATCACAACGGCCTGCGCGCCCGCCACCACGCCGGAAAGCACCGTTTCGCCGATGAGGGCGAGGCGCGCCTTGGACCGAAAGATCTGCTCCTTGAGCTCGTTGATGCGCTGCTCGAGGTCGCGCAAGCGAACGGCGTAGGTGCCGGCGTTGATTCCGTCGTCGCGAACCGCTTCGGTCGTCGTCGAACCCGCAGCGCCCTCGACGGCGCCGATCGCCGCCGCAGCTTCGCCTTCGGAAGCGGTTGCATCCGCAGCAGGCGCATCCGCAGGAGGCGCGTCTGCGGGCGTCTCAGCGGCAGCGGCGTCGTTCGGTGGAGCACCCTCCGCGGGAGCGGGATCCTGCGCCGAAGCCGTGACGGAGATCGAAAGACAAGCGCCTAGGAAAAGCGCGATCCACGTCATTTTCGGACGGGCCGTCAGTTTGAGCATGTCTGTTTCCCCTCGCCTTATCCTCTAAGAAGTGCTTTTCGCCTGCGTTGCCCCGAAGCGGCGAAGCATTCGGGGCCGGACTATAACAGAGTGGCGTATAACAATGTGGCCACAGTCGGTCAACGAGTTCAATCGGTGAAAAGCCTAGCTTTTTGCCGAACCTGCGGCCCCCCGGACAAATCGAGGGCCGTCGCGTACGCTAGCCAACGGGTGGCGATTTTTTTTCCCGTTTCGAGATCGAAGTCAGCGCTCGCGCGTCGCAGCGGGTGTGCCCTAAAGCTGCCCGCACGATTCGCCCGACGAGGGCCGCTATGAAGGCGAGCCACCTCCGCCTAGTGCGGAAGGAGGACGAAGCCTCCGACGAAGAGTTGGTGCAGCGATACCTATCGGGAGACGCCGGGGCGTTTCGCCCTCTTCTCGACCGCCATCGGGGGCGCATCTACAGCTACGTTCTTCGCTCCGTGCGGCATCCGGATACGGCGCGGGACCTCACCCAAGACGTGTTTTTGAAGGCCATTCAACGACTGAATCAGTATGGCGAGGATGCTCGCTTTTCGACGTGGCTCTTCGCGATCGCCCGAAACCTATGCATCGACCACTCCCGGCGTATGAAACACCGGCGCCACCGCAGCCTCGACGAAGCCGACGACGGCGCACCTTGGGTTGAGCGGGTGCCTTCTGAGGGTCCGAGTGCGTCTCGGGACGCGATGGCGGTCCGATTTCGCGGCGAGCTCGCGACCGCCGTCGGCCAGCTGCCCACGGACCAACGGGACGTCTTCTACCTCCGCCAGGTTGAGGGCATGGCCTTCGCGGAGATCGCAAAAACGCTTAAAATTCCCGAAAATACCGCAAAAAGCCGCATGCGCTACGCGCTGACACGCCTTCAGGAGGCGCTTGCACCCTACCGCGAGTACCTTCGGGAGGAGCGCATCCTATGAGCGAGCATGACTGCGGCCATCGGGATTGGCACGTGGAGCTGGCGGGCTCCGACGAGCCGGACGAACGCCGCGACATCATCCTTGCGTGCCCGCACTGTCGGGAGGACTTCCTGGAGCTGGATCAGCTCGCGCGGGCCGTCGGTGATGCGTTTAAAGTGGCGATTCCGCCGGAGGACGACGACGCCCTTGTAAACGCGGTTATGGCTGCGGCGCGCGTAGGCGCGTCCGACGCCGCCCCGGAAACGGCACCACGGGAGCCCGCGGCGCGCGATGCTGAACCCGCTTGGAGGCGCGCCCTGCCCTTTGCGGTGGCGGCGGCCGCGGCCCTCGCAGTCGTTGGTGCCTACCAGCTCGGCTTGGAGCGGGGAGCCGAGCGAGTGGCGCTCCAGTCCGACGCGCCCGGGCCAGATGCACTCCAGTCCGGTTCGCCGGGTGTGGATCCACTCCTTGACGGCGCAATCGTCCTCCCCGAATCGAACCTCGGGGCGCGGGAACGTACCGATCACGACTTCCCCGTCGTGGAGAGCGCAGAAGAAAGCGGCTCGGACGGTCAACGTGCGAATGGCGAACCCAACGGAACGCGCGCGGCGGAGGTCGACGAAGCACCACGGGTGGGCCCGTCGCGCCAGGCGACGGAGGCTAACGCGCCGCTCGACCGACGGGCCACCGTGCGCGCCGACTTGGCGCGAAGGGCCGAACCGGAACCGGAGCCGATGAACGCCGAGCGCGATCCCGCCGTTGCGGCGCGCCGCGTCGCCGACGAGCTCGTCGAGGGTCTCGATGCGACGGACTTTGCGCTGGGCGAGTCGAGCCGCACGGACGGCGTGGCGAGCGAGGCGGCCGCGCACGTTCCGGCGCCTGCGCCCGTGCAAGCGCAGACCCGGGCGCCCGTGCGCGGCGCGCCGGCTCGTGCACCCACTCGTGAGGAAGGAGCGGCGCCGGCGCGTCAGGCGGAAGCAGCAAGCACCGAAAGCGTTGCCCCGCCCACCGTGCGAACGACGCCGGCTTCGCGCCTGCTCGCCCGCGCTCGGTCGGCGCGCGCCGCTGGGAACTGCCGCGCTGCGCTCAGCGACTACGACACGGTGATCAACACCTTTCGAAGCGCGCGCGAGTTACCCTCGGCGCTTCTCGAGTCGGCCGATTGCCAGCGGCGCCTTGGCCAGCTGGACGACGCGGCGCGGCGGCTTCGCCGGGCGGCTCGGTACGCAACGACGCGCACGCAAGCGGAACGGGAGCTGGCGACGATCGAAGCGATCGAACGCGAGCGGGTTCGCGGCGCGCGAATGGTGGCGGCTTCTGCAGAACGCTCGGCACCGGCGCGGCCCGCCGAAGCGGAGCCTGCGTCGGTCGACTAGGGCCTGTTCGACGTAGAGCTCATCCCAGAATCCCGATGGCCAGGTTCTTGAACCGGCTGCAAGAGACTTAGCCTAGCGGGAGCGGAGACGGAGGCGGAGCGGCCGCTTGACGACGAGACCGGAATCTTCGAGTGCGGACTCGAACGCCGCCTGCAGCGTTTCGTGCAGCCTCAGAACATGCGGTTCGAGGGCCTTGAAGGCGTTCGCCCATTCGCCGTTCACGCCGGCAAAGTGCAGGGACGCGCCCAACATGCGTGCGCCCTCGTCGGCGGACGCGACGGCCGCCACGATGCGCCGCTCTTTGGGATGTAGGCCGTTCAGGTCGACAATGGCCGCCGAGGCATCCGCCCGGTGCATCGCACGACCCAAGGACTCGCCGGCACGACCCAGCGCCTCCGCGCCGATCGGCCCGTGCAGCGGCAGGTAAAGCACGCCGGGAACGAGTGCTCGCGCAACGAGCTGCGACTCGACTTCCGTCTCCACGGCGTCGCGTAAGCGCTCTTCGTAGCCGCGCACGAAGCCCTCCAGGCTTCCCAAGCTGAGCGCGTCAATGGCCGATTCGGGTACGGAAAGCTCAACGTCGTCGAAGGCGCGCCGCAGCGCGCGCATCACGCGGTCGGCGCCGGAGGGCGTGACCCCCAAGATGGCGGCGCGACGCCCGAGAAGCGTGACCATCGCGACGCCCTCATGATGGGACAGACTCTCCACGTCGTCGGCGCGCCCAATGGAGAGTGCCATCACGAGTGATTCGATTGCCGGGCGCGCTTCGTTTGCCAGCTCGTCGGCGATCGCGCGGTCCGAGTCGAAGATTACCAGCTCGTCGAAGCGCTCGCGAAAGCGCTCCAGCGCGCGTTCGATCGTCTCTTCGGCGCCCGACACAGGCTAGCCCCCCACCAGCGGCGACTTCACCGATCGAGGGCGGCCCTCGCCACCGATCTCGTCGGCCCTCCTCCTCACATGCACGTCGGCGTGTCCGGTATCGAACGCCCACCAACCTCGATCATCCACACTCAATCGATCATATTCCCTGTGATGCGATTCCAGCGCTACCACAGTGCGTTGCGGACGGCGAAATTGCGGGCGCCTTTCGCACGGAAATGCGGTCCCGCAGGCTGTTCTATGCGATAGCTTCGCCGTGGCCACGATCGTTCAGAAGTATGGCGGAAGCTCCGTCGCCAGCGTTGCCAAACTCGAAGCCGTGGCGGAAAAGGTCGTCGCCACCCGACGCTCCGGAAACGACGTCGTGGTCGTGATTTCGGCCATGGGCAAGACGACGGACGAACTCCTGGGCCTGGCCCACGCGATCGACGCGTCGCCCCCACGGCGCGAACTCGACATGCTCGTATCGACGGGCGAACGCATCAGCATGGCGCTCCTTTCCATGGCGATTCAGAAGCGCGGACAGGACGCGATCAGCTTCACGGGGTCCCAAAGCGGGATCATCACCAACGATCGGCACTACGACGCGCGCATCATCGAGGTTCGGCCGCACCGCGTCGAAGACGAACTCGCCCGAGGACGCGTCGTGATCGTCGCCGGCTATCAGGGCATGAGCTACAAGCGCGAGATCACCACGCTCGGCCGCGGCGGCACGGACACGACTGCCGTGGCCATGGCGGCAGCGCTCGGTGCGTCGCACGCGGAGATCTACTCGGATGTGGACGGCGTCTACAGTGCGGACCCACGCAAAGTGTCCGGCGCGCAGCATCTGCCCGAGCTGAGCTACGACGAAATGCAAGCGATGGCTTTGGCTGGCGCGAAGGTGCTGCACCATAAAGCGGTCGCGTATGCGCGGGAGGCTCGCATCGCCATTCATGCTCGCTCCACCTTCGGCAGCGAGCGGGAAACGGTGGTCCACGGCCAAGGCACGATGAGGGGCGCGATCGTGCAAGATGAGCACGTCGTGCTCGTGCACATGAAGGCCGCGCAGCTCGGCGCGATCACCGTGGCGCCTGCCCAGCTTCAGCTGCGCGACGGGCAAGCACGCTTTTGCCTTTCGCTCTCCAACGTGCCCGATTGGGCGAAGCTCAAGGGCGAGCTCGAAGCCATCGGAGCAACGCTGCGTGAAGACCTCGCACGCGTGGCCGTGGTGCGTGCGGGAATCGGCGCAGAAGCGGCACGCTTCGTTGACGTACTCGGCGAGCATTGCGTGCTCCTGCACGGCGAATCGATGAGCCTCTCGGCCCTCGTTCCGGCGGCATCGTCGGGCGAAAGCGCCAATAAGCTGCACGAAGCGTTCATCGGCAACTAGAACTCATCGCGACGACTTTGGGGATGAGCTCTCGTACCAACGTCGAGACGGTCTACGCGCGTGCCGGGGAGATTCAGCTCCCGAAGACTGCCGGTCCAGGCTATACCAGCATCGATGAGTGCAACGATCCTGGTCGTCGACGACGAAAAGAACATTCGGCGAACGCTTCGCATGGTGCTCGAGGGCGCGGGCTTCGAGGTGCTCGACGTGGGCACGGGCGAAGACGGCCTAAAGACGCTTAAACAGGAAGAGGTCGACCTCGTCATCCTGGACATTCGCTTGCCGAAGATGAGCGGCATCGAGGTGCTAGAAAAAGTTCGCGCGGACTCGGCCCTTCGAAACCTTCCTGTGCTCATGATCAGCGGGCACGCGTCCGTGGCCGAGGCCGTCTCCGCCGTGCAGAGCGGCGCCACGGACTTCTTCGAAAAGCCCCTCGATCGCGACCGCGTGCTCGTGCGCGTTCGCAATGCCCTTCAGGCGTGGCAGCTTCAGCGTGAAGTGGACCGACTTCGAGCGGACGTCGAGGACCGCTACGAAATGATCGGCGAAAGCGACGTCATGCGCACGCTCTTCGGCCAACTTGAAAAGGTCGCGCCCACCCACGGCCGGGTGCTCATCACGGGCGAGAGCGGGACGGGCAAAGAGCTGATCGCGCGCGCCATTCATCGGCTGAGCCCACGGCAAGGCGCCGCCTTTGTGAAGGTCAACTGCGCGGCAATTCCTGCCGAGCTCATCGAGAGCGAACTCTTCGGCTACGAGCGCGGGGCGTTCACTGGCGCGCAGCAGCGGCGAAAAGGCATGTTTGAGGTGGCCGACAAGGGCACGCTCTTCCTGGATGAGATCGGCGACATGAGCGCATCCGCCCAGGCCAAGGTGTTGCGAGCGCTGCAGAACGGCGAGATCACCCGCGTGGGTTCGGAAAAGACCATCGCCGTGGACGTGCGTATTTTGGCCGCCACAAACAAGGACTTGGAAGCGGAGGTCGCCGAGGGACGTTTTCGCGAAGACCTCTTCTTTCGTTTGAACGTCGTGCCCCTTGTGAGTCCACCGCTTCGCGCCCGAAAGGAAGACGTTCCGCTCATGGTCCGGGCGTTCCTGCGCGACTTTTGCAAGGCGAACGGCATGCGCGAAAAGCCCATCGACGAGCGCGTTCTGGCCGCTCTCTCAAAGCGCAACTGGCCGGGCAACGTCCGAGAGCTGAAGAACGTCGTCGAGCGGATGGCGATTCTCAGCGGCGAAAAGATCCAGCTCGGAGACCTACCCGCTGAAGGGCGCCTTGGCGTCGAAGCGGGAAGCGGGTTGCCGAGCACGCTCGGCGCCGACGGGCAGCCGATGTCGCTGCGGGAGTACCGCGAGTTTGCCGAGCGGCAGTACATCCTCGACACGCTCGAAGCGATGGAGTGGAACGTGTCGCAGGCGGCCCTTCGCTTGGGCGTCGAACGTACGAACCTTCACAAAAAGATGCGCGGCTACGGCATTCAGCGCGGCTAGACCTCATCGGGAACATGGCCGTGGTCAGGTTTTGAGCTGCGCGGAGTTCAGCCTCCGACGGCCGCACTAAACGCCGAGGGCTCCTCGCGCGCGTAGCCTTCGTTGACGCGCGCACGACGCGCGGGACGGAGCAGTCCTCGCGAGCGCACCTACTCGGCGGCTTCCGGTTGGCTTTCGGATTCCGCCGCGGTTTCGGATTCCGCCGCGATACCGGCTTCGGCGTCCATACCGGCGTCGCCGCTGATTCGACCCTGCACGTCTTCGCCGAGCTGGCGGACGGCATCTTCCACCTCGGAGCTCATTTCCTGCGCCTCCGGTGTCGCCCAAATGCGGCGAAAGTGCTGCCAAAGCGTCATGCGTCCCACCGGCACAAAGAGCACGACGTACACGAGCACCGCGGCCCCGAGCCAGCTTAGCAGCTTGCGAATCATGGCTTGTAGCTGACTCCGAGCCGCTTCATTTTTCGCCAGAGCGTCGTCGCGGAAAGCCCGAGCACTTCCGCCGCCTGCTCCTTGCTTCCACCAACGCCGCGAAGGGCCGCCAGAATCGCTTCCCGTTCCGCTTGGTCCACTGCGTCCTGAAGCGAACGGGGCCGACTCATCGGCTGCGTCGCATGTTCGGGCGGTACGATGTCGGACATTTGAATCGGGCCTTGGGGCGCTAGGGCGACGCCTTGCTCGATGAGGTTTTCGAGCTCCCGAACATTGCCGGGGTAGTTGTAGGCGAGCAAGAAATCGAGCACGCCCTCCCCCAAAGTCGGCGAGCGCCGCATCTTCTCGCCGCTCTTTTCCAGGAAGTGCTCGGCGAGCAGAGGAATGTCCTCGCGCCGGTCGCGCAGGGGCGGAAGAACAAACCTGGCGACGTTCAAGCGGTAGTAGAGATCCTCGCGAAAGGTCTTCGCCTCGATGGCTCCCCGAAGATCGACGTTCGTCGCCGCGATGACGCGAACGTCGACGTTGAGCGTCTTGTTTTCGCCGAGTCGGCGAATCTCGCCTTCCTGAATCGCGCGAAGCAGCTTCGCCTGGAAGCTGGGGTTCGTTTCGGCGATTTCGTCGAAGAAAAACGTGCCGCCGTCCGCCTCTTCGAAGAGGCCACGGCGCGCCGATACAGCGCCCGTGAACGCTCCGCGGGCGTGGCCGAAAAGTTCACTCTCGAGCAGCGTCTCGCTGATCGCCGCGCAGTTGATGCTCACGAAGGGGCGGTCAGCCCGAGACGAGTTCGCATGAATGGCGCGCGCAACCAGCTCCTTGCCCGTACCGCTTTCGCCAGTGATCAGAACCGTCGCCGGCGTCGGCGCGATGCGCACGATTCGCCCAAGGACGTCCCGAATCGCCTGGGAGCGGCCGATGATGTTCTCAAAGTGGTAGCGCTCGCGAAAGTCCGCGGCCATGGCCGAGACCTCACCGGCAAGCTGTCGGGTGGTGACGGCCCGACGCACGCGCATGAGCAGCTCGTCTTCCTCGAAAGGTTTTTGAATGTAGTCGTGCGCGCCGATGCGCATCGCTTCGACGGCCGATTCGATCGTGCCGTACGCCGTCATCACGATGACCTCGGTCATCGGTGCGTTCTCCCGGACGTGACGGAGCACATCCATCCCGCTGCGGTCGCCCATCTTGAGGTCCGTGAGCACCAGGTCGTAGTCGCTGTTCGCGATGCAAACGAACGCCGCGTTTGCGTCTTGCGCTTCGTCGACGTCGTAATCCGCGCCCCGGAGCATCATGGTCAGCGTGGTGCGCATGTTGCGCTGATCGTCTACGACCAATACACGTGCCGTGCGCGAGCCCAGCGAGCCCATTTCTATTCCGTCTCCAGCTGAAGTGGCGGCCGTTGAAGGCTCGTCGGCGATTCGGGCGCCG
>JBCCRV010000275.1:0-9007 GCA_039201085.1 Myxococcota bacterium
CTTTTTCGCTTTCCCGTGGAACGCGCCGTCCGTGGCCATTCTTCTCAGGGAGTGCCGAGGATACCGCGTACGCCGACTGTTTCAACCGTGCAGTGAAAACGAGCCTCATCCGCCTAAGGGAGGTGTTCGGGACGAAGACGACAAAACGGGCGCCCGGAACCCGGACACCCGTTTCTTCCGAGCTCGCTGCGCCTACTTGCCGGCGGACGCGGACTGGCCTCGGCGCAGGTACGCCGGGATGTCGAGCACGGCCTCGTCGTGCAGCGCGCTTGCGCCAAAGGCGCGGGAGGTCTGGGCCGGAGCCGGAACTGCTTCGGACGCGCGGCGAACGGTTCGCGAGGGGCGCGGGTCGCGCTGGTAGCGCGGCGCGATACGCGAGGTGGCTCGGGGCTTCTCTTGCGCCGCCCGCGCGTTCTCGACCTCGGCCACGGTAGGCATGACTTCGTCGAAGCCCGTGGCGATGACCGTGACCTTGACGATGTCGTGCATGTCCGGGTCCGTGACGAGGCCGAAGATGATCTCCGCGTCCTCGTGCGCCGCCTGCTGAATGAGGCTCGCAGCCTCGTCGATCTCGCGCAGCTTCATATCTGCGCCAGCGGTGAAGTTAATGAGGATGCCACGGGCTCCCTCTACGCTGATGTCGTCGAGCAGCGGCGAGTTGATCGCGATCTCCGCAGCTTCCTGAGCGCGGTGCGCGCCCTTCGCGTAGCCCGTGCCCATTAGAGCGCGGCCCTGCGCGCTCATGATGGTGCGAACATCGGCGAAGTCGACGTTGATCATGCCGTGGGTCGTGATGAGGTCACTGATGCCCTGGACGGCCTGCAGGAGCACGTCATCCGCGCGCTGAAAGGCGTCGAGCATCGACATATCGTCGTCGCCAAGGGCGAGGAGCTTCTGGTTGGGAATCGTGATGATGCTATCGACCGATTCGCCAAGGTCGGCGATGCCGTAGTCGGCGTTCTTGCTGCGACGGCGCCCCTCGAAGAGGAACGGCTTCGTCACCACGCCCACCGTGAGTGCACCCTGATCGCGCGCAACCTGCGCGATGATCGGCGCGGCGCCAGTGCCCGTGCCGCCGCCCATGCCCGCTGTGACGAATACCATGTCGGCACCGTCGAGGGCTTCGGCAATGCCCTGCACGTCTTCGAGGGCCGACTTGCGACCGACGTCCGGGTTGCCGCCCGCGCCCAAGCCCTTGGTGAGCTGGGGCCCAAGCTGAATCTTGGTCGGCGCAAGATTGCCGTCGAGGGCCTGCGCATCCGTGTTGGCGGCGATGAACTCGACGCCGTCGAGGCCGCTACTGATCATCGTGTTGAGCGCGTTGCCGCCACTGCCGCCTACGCCCACGACCTTGATGCGTGCCTGGAGATCTGCGTCGTCCGCAAAATCGATGGAAATCGCCACTGTTATCCCTTTCGATCGGCGCCCTGTCGGCCCCGCCTTTGTTCATCGAAACTGTTCATCGAAACTGTTCATCGAAACTGTTCATCGAAACTGTTCATCGAAACTGTTCATCGAAACTGTTCATCGAAACCGTTGTTCGGGACTTCGCTCGAAGACCCCGGTGAGTCGGCCCCCGCCGATCTCGTTTGATTCGCTCGCGTGAAACCGAAGTTTCCTTTGGGCTGAAGCCCTCGCCGACGAGCCGGCGATAAGTCCTAGAAGACCTCCCGAAACCAGGAGGAGATGCGGCTGCCCAAACCGGCAACGCGCGGCTCGTAGCTCTCTTCGTCAAGCTCACCGCCGCTGTCGAGTCGGCTTGCGCCGTACTTCACGAGGCCCACGCCGGTGGCGTAGGCCGGGCTTCGAACGACGTCGACGAGACCGCCAATTTCCGAGGGGCTGCCGCGACGAACCGGAAGCTCAAGGATCGATTCGGCATGCTCGGGCATGCCATCGAGCAAGGTCGAACCGCCGGTGATGACGGCGCCGGAGGCCAGCATGTCAGAAAAGCCCGTCTCCACGATGACGTGGCGCGCGGCTTGAAAGATCTCTTCGACGCGGGGCTCGACGATTTCGCAGAGCACCTGGCGCGGCAGAACGCGCGGTGCGCGACCGCCGACCGAGGGCACCTCAATCGTTTCTTCTTCGCCGATCATGCCCGTGGACGAGCAGCCATACTTGATCTTGAGTCGCTCGGCCTCCGCGATCGGCGTACGAAGACCGGTGGCGATGTCGCTGGAGAGGTTGATGCCGCCGATCGGAATGACGCTCGTGTGCACAACGGCGCCGTCGACGTAGATGATGATGTCCGTCGTGCCGCCACCGATGTCGATGAGCACAGCACCGATTTCCTTCTCGTCCTCGCTGAGCACCGCTTCGGCGCTCGCAAGGGGCTGAAGAACGACCTCCGGAACATGCAGGTCGCAGCGCTGGGCGCACTTGATGATGTTCGCGACGCTCGTCGTGGCGGCGGTGACCATGTGCACGCGCGCCTCAAGGCGAACGCCGCTCATGCCCACCGGCTCCTTGATGCCGTCCTGGTCGTCGACGATGTACTCCTGCGGGAGCACGTGAAGAACCTGCCGGTCGCCCGGGAGGGGAATCGCTTTCGCTTGCTCGAGCACGCGGGCGACATCGTCGCCCGTGACCTCGCGCGTTTGAATCGCGGCGACGCCGTCCTTGTTCATGCCGCGCACGTGGCTGCCGGCGACGCCGGCGAAGACCGTGTTGATCTCGACGCCGGCCATCGTCTCGGCCTGATCGACGGCGGCCTTGATGGCCTGAACCGTCGACTCAATGTTCACGACGACGCCCTTCTTCAGGCCCTTTGCGGGAACGGACCCGATGCCGATGATGTCGAGCCCTTCGTCCGTCTGTTCCGCAACGATGGCGCAGACTTTCGTCGTTCCGAGGTCGAGCCCTGCAATGATGTCTCCGGTCGCCATGGCTGATCGACAACTACGACAAGTCCGATCGGCTCCACAAAAAATGTGCAAAAGCCGCGTAACGCCGGGATTGGGACGAATGCGCGCCTCCGATGCGGTGCATGATCCGTCGCCCATCGACGCTGAAAAAATCCCCGCCATTTTCTTGACCAAAGTGCCCCCCAGCCCCCCTCACGGCGGCGACACTTCGCATCGTTCGCGCGTCCAACAAAGGGGTACGCCGCGACGCTGATTTTACCGAGCGAACACCGCTTCATCGCCGGGCTCGAGCGCGCTCAGAACGCCTCGCTGGGCCTCGACGACGCGGTCCGCGCGATGGCAATGAAGGCTCGCTTCGTCGGGTTCGAAGGATTCGACGACCACCACCCGTCCCTCGTTGACGTACGCGGCATCGATGGCGAATTCGACGCCCGTGTTCTCGATGCACACTTCGCTCGGCGCAAAGAACCAGAGCACGAGCGCCTCGTCTTCGCGAAGGGTGCGGCCGCGAAGGCCCTGCACGCGCGCGGCCTCGTCTTCGGCGACATCGATCTTCAGTTGAAGAAGCGGTTCGCCATCCCGCAAAAACCGAACTTCCGAACGAGAAGCGCAGCCGACCAGCGTGGCTGCAAGGAGAAGCGAGCGAACGGCGCAAGGGCACGGTGCTCCGCGCCCGCGAGAGTTCCAGCTCGATCCACGCTTACGGACTCCTACTCCCTCCTCATCCCTTACGCTCACGCAACACTCCTCACGCCCACCCGCACGCTTCGCGCGCACCCAACACTCTTCGCGCACCCGACACTCTCACGTTCGCGAACACGCCACTCCGGCCGGGTCTCGCCAACGGCGCATAGATCCACGAGATGCATAGCGTTGAGGGTGACTCGTGAGCGTGAGAGGTGACGTGAGCGTGCTTGCACCGAGGTTCAAAGGGCGCTCAAAAAGTTGAGCAGGCGCTCGCGCGCTTCGGCACTGAGCGCCTCGAAGGCCTGTCGGGCCGCGCTGGCCGTTCCCTCGTGCGCAGCGATCGCGTCTTCAAGGGTCGAGGCACGGCCGTCGTGCCAGTACGGAGCCGTGCCGGCGATGCCCCAGAGGGGCGCCGTGCGAAAGAGCCGGCCGCCGGCGTTCGCGCTCGGAACGCCCACGAAAGCGTCGCCCTGCACGTCGTGCAGGAGCAGGTCCGTGAAGGCGCGCACCGGGCCATCCGGCCCTTCAAGGGTGCGGTGGCAGTCGGCGCATCCCGTATCGGCGAAGAGCGTTTCGCCGGCGACGTCCGGTGCGCCTCCCGGCGCGCCCAGCGTCGCAAGGAAGAAGCGCATCGACTCGATTTGGTCCACGTCGAACTCCGGATCGGGCACGCCGTCGTCGTCCGACGCGGCACCGAAGCTCTGTCCATCTTCCGGGGGCACGGTCACGCCGAGCTCCGCGCCCAGGGCGTCACGCACGAATTCGTGCAGCGACGGTACGTCCGCCTTCCAGCCAAAGCGGCCGAGGCGACCGTCGGGTAGCCGATGGGCGACGCCGGCGATGCCGTCTTCGTCGGCGTCGAGGGGATCTTCGCCCGCGAGGATCGCCGCCTCGGGAATCGCTTCGAGCAGGCCGAGGCCGAGGAGCGAGGGCGTCTGTCGACGCTCGACGAGGTTCGCGCGGGCGTCGAAGCGTGGACGTACCGGCGCCATCTCAAAGCGATGCGCGATCGTGCCGAAGTCCGGGGCAACAAAGGCGTCGCCATCGACCATGTCGTGGCGAATGACGTCGACGCCGCCCGGTCCGGCGCCGCCAACGATGGGTTCGAAGTGACAAGCACGGCACGAATCGCCGTTGAAGCGCGGACCAAGGCCTTCAGAGCCGAAGGTGTCTTGGTCGAAGAGCGCGCGGCCTTCGAGGTAGCGCGCGGCTTCGTCGGCGCTCAACGCGCGACTCGGCGGAATCGCTTCGAGGTCCGCGTCGGGTGGCACGAGGCCGTCGGTGTGCTGCGCTTCACCGCCCAGGCTTCGCAAGAAGGCGAGCACGTCCCCTCGCTCCGCGTCCGAGAGCGCATCGAAGCGCGCGCGGGACGCCGCCGCCTCGCCGCCGTGCCAGCGGATGGCTTCGGCGAGCGTGTCCGCCCGGCCGTCGTGCAGGTACGGACCGACGGCGCCCACGCCCCAGAGGGGCTGGGTGCGAAACTCCGAGCCGCTCGCTTCACCGAAGGCGAAACCGTCGGCCAGTTCGGGACCCATGTCGTGGAGCAGAAGGTCCGACAGCGCCGGCACGAAGCCCCGCGGTCCGTCGAGCGCCGGCACGTGGCAAGCGGTGCACTCGAGCGTTTCGAAGAGCGCTTCGCCACGCTCCGTAGCTTCCGTCGGCTCGGCGCGCTCCGGCGCCGCCAGCAGCATGGACCAGCTCACGAGGTCGAAGAGATCCTGGTCCGAAAGCTCCGGGTCCGGAATGCCGTCGTCGTCCGTGATCGCCGCGTCCGGCGCCGCAGCCTGCATAAAGCGCCGACCGATCACCGCGCCGCCAATGCCGCCGCGCTCAAACACCGGCGAGGGAACCGGCAGCTGCGCGCGAAGGGCCTCGGGCAGCGGGTTCGACGTGATGCCCAAGTGGTTCGCAAGCGGCCCGCGAATGAAGCCCTCGATGGTGACGGTCTGCGCCTTGCGGCCGAAGCGCCCGATGAAGCCGCGGTCGATGTTCGGACGGCCACTGATTCCGTCTCCGTCGTCGTCGTTCGGGTCCGCGTTGGCGAGGATCACCTCCTCGGACAGCTCGGCGAGCAAGCCGACGCCAAAGAAGGGAATCGGGTTGCGAAGGGCGAAGTCCGTCGCGCCCTCGTCCGTCGGTCGCCGGCCCGTCTCCAAGTTGAACTGGGGAAGGACGCCGCTTTCACCAAGGTCGACGCTCGAGCCGTCGCTGAGCGTTTGGCGCACCAGCAGGAAGTTCCGATAGCGGCCCGCCGAACCCCCGAAAACCGGCTTCTCATGGCAGCCGCCGCAGAACGTGACGTTGAAGTTGGGCCCGAGGCCGTCCTCCGGCGTGAAGCGGCGCAGCGCAACGGCTTCGCCGCGGGCGAACACCGTGCGCTCGGCCTCTGTGGCGTTCGGGCGGGCGGTACCGAGGGGCCCAAAGACGCCTTCCGCAAGGGTGGGATCGTCGCCGCCGCAGGCGCTGAGGAGGCCAAGAAGAAAGAGCAGAGCGAGCTTGGTGGGCAGGTTCATGCGTCGGTCGGGGGCTATTCGGTCGAGCTGAGGGAGCGTTCCCAGGCGAGCCCATTGAAAATGGGCGCCGAGGTTCCCGCAGCAAGATTCCCGCCAACGGCTGTGAGGCCGCTAGAGCGCCCGAAGATCGCATGAAAGTCAAGGGTCGCGTCCGTGAACGATTCGCGGAAAACAAACGAATCGAAGTCGACGACCGCGAGTGTGCCCTGAATTCCCGCGACGTGAACGTCGCGCCCGTTGCGCGTCCAGACTCCGTTGAGGGCCGCCAGGGGAGAAAGGCGCACACTGCGCCACTCTGTGCCGTTCCAGGTCGCCATGACACCATTTCCGCGCCCGCCGACCGCTACCACGCGGTCCGGACCGGTGCCCCAGAGGCTGATCAGATCATCGCTCGTGCCGGCGCCAAACTCCCGCCATTCGCTGCCGTCGTAGCGGAGAATCACGCCCCGCTGGCCGACCACGATCACGTCGTCCGGCCCGCTCGCCCAGACCTTGAAGAAGGCAAAAACGTTGGGGCGCTCGAGGGCGGGAAGCGTTTCTTTTGTCCATGCGCGGCCGTCGAAGTGCAGCACCACCGCTTCGCTCGTGTCGACGCCAGCGCCCCCGACGGCCCAGATGTCGTCCGCCGCGTTCATCCACGCGCCCCAAAGCTGCTCCGCCGTCGGCACGTTGGAGAAAGGCGTGAGCGTCGTCCCGTTGCCGCGGGCGATGAACCCTCCGTCGCCAACCACGACGTAGTCGGACTCGTTAAGCCCATGCACCCAGTTCAAGAGGGGCGCACCGCCCACGTCGACCGGATTCCAATCGGAGCCGTCGAAGCGCGTCATCGCACCGGCGCCGGGCTGGCCGCCCACGGCAAAGAGCGCGTCGCCGCCGTCGGGCCCCCACACGCTGAGGATCCAACCGCGCGCATCCGCATCGAAGGCCGGAGACCAGTCGCCGTCGCCTCCGCAGGCGGCCAAGGAAAGAAGGCAGAAGAAGGAGAGAACACGCATCGTTTCGACCATAGCCCAGGCAAAAACCGCGGCAGCGAAGCCGCGGTGCACTATCGAAGCGGACGATAGCCCGCGGTGAAGCGAATCGCTTCGGGCTGAACGATCTCAAGTGCCGCGACGTCGAGCGGAGCCGGCAGGTGCGCAAGGGCCTTTCGCAGCGCGCTCATGGTCGGCGCGTCTTCGCGCAGAACGATTCGAACGCGCGGCACGCCGGTGCTCATATCGGCGACGGCGATGCGTACGCCGTCGACGGCGTCCAGGGCGTCTTCGACTTCTCGCAGCGACGCCCAGCGCCCGCCCGCCTGAAGCACATCCCGTTCGCGGCCCATGAAGTGGTAGTCCCCATCGACGTCGCGCAGCAGCACGTCGCCGGTGCGGAGCCAGCGATCCTCATGCTCAAAAACGTCCACTTCAAGCCGACCTTCGTCGCATTCATCCGACGGCTCGAGCCGCACGAGCAGCATGCCCCATTCGCCGTCGGCGGTGCGCTGTGCGCGCCCACGCTCGCGCTCAATGCCGCGCGCATCGAAGCGCGCGAGGGCCACTTCAGACGATCCCGGCAGCGGCACACCGACCGAGCCGACCTTCAGCCCGGTCATGTTGGCGAGGATCGCGGGCACTTCGCTCGACGCGTAGAACTCGACGACGGACGCGCCAAAGCGATCCTGTAGCTGACGCCATACGCCCGCGCGCATGCCGCTGCCGGCAAAAAGGCGAACGGGCGACGAACGATCGCGGCTCGCCCTGGGCGCGTCGACGAGCGAACGCGCCGCATCACCGGCGTAGAACACCACCGTTGCGCCGTAGCGGCGCACCTCATCCCAAAAGGCCGTCGGCTTGCCCAGAACCGGCGGAAAGCCGCTCGACTCCGAATCGGCAAGCGCCAGCCGGGCGCCCCCAACCATGGCGCCGCCCACGCTCACCAAAAGCCCGCCAATGTGATGGAGCGGGAGGGCCGAGTAGACCGTGTCGTCCGGCGAGAGGGTGCATGCAGCGGCGGCACCGATCGCGGATGCTGCCCACCGGCGCGCCGAGATGCGGGAGAGCCGCAGGCCGTCGCCCGTGCGGGCCGGCGAAAAGAAGACGTTCGACAGGTCGCCACCGCACAGCGGGTCGGCGACGAACTCCGTGGGAAGTTCGATGCCCTCGACGTCGAGCGCTTCGAGGTCGAAGGCGCCCTCCGCCACCCGGCGGTCTTGACCACCGCCAAGCACATAGACGCCTCCCATGCATACGGAGAGGAGGCGCTCAGCCCGCTCCGGATCGACGATGGCCAAATCGGCGCCCGCCAAGTCCATTGAGCGCTGCACTTCGCTCGAATCTGCCGCTTCCCGAATCAGTACGGAAACGGCACCGATGCGGCTCAAGGCCGCCACGGCCGTCAGCAGGCTTGGCCGCGGACCCATCACGACCGCCACCCGGCTGCCGGGCCGAACGCCGACGTGCCAGAGGCCACGAACGACGGCGTCCACGCGCCGGTTCGAGTCCTCGTAGGTGAAGGCCCGACCACGCCAGAGAAAAAACGTGCGACCGGGCGACTCGACGGCGCGCTGCGCGAGCGTACGGCTCAGGCTCACCCGTGTCGTGTCCGTCAGCGCTTCAAGCTCGGCGAGGCGGGGAAGCTGATAGCGCAGGTTTTGACCGTACTGGCCCGCATCTTCGATGAGCTCGCCGACGGCCCGCCACGCGCTGCCGGCCACATCCTTTGCGGCGTCGACGAAGAGTCGAACATCAAAGTCGTCTTCGGCGAAGGCGGCGTCTTCGATTTCGACGGGCGGGTCTTCTTCCCGCAGCACGCGCGGACGGGTGCCCTTCCCTTCTCGCCAGCGCATCCAATCCAAGACGAGGGGCCAGCTGCGGTCCAGCGCGCGCGAACCGACGACCAAGCCGAAGTGACCGGCGGGGATCGACGCTTCGAAGATCTCCTTGGAGCGCACCACATGTC
>JBCCRV010000276.1:0-8997 GCA_039201085.1 Myxococcota bacterium
CACAACGGCATCTCGATCGTGCTCTTTCCCACCGACACGCCCGGCTTCGGCGTCAGCAAGACCTTGGACAAGGTTGGCAATCACTCGAGCGATACGGCGGAGCTCTTCTTCGAGGATTGCCGCATTCCGAAGCGTTATCTGCTCGGCCGCGAAGGCATGGGCTTCGTGTACCTCATGCAGAACTTTCAGTCCGAGCGCATCGCCGGATCGGTGAGCGCCCTGGAGGGGTCGAAGCACGCCCTCGACCGCAGCGTGGCTTGGGGGCAGGAGCGTGTGGCCTTTGGCAAGCCGCTGATGAAGCGCGAATACTGGCAGCAGAAGTTCGTCGACCTCTACACGAAGTATGAAGCGGGCAAGGCGCTGACCTACAAGGCCACGGAGCGCTACAACGAGGAGAAGCACATAAAAAACGGCGCCGTATCGATGGAGACGACGCGTCTCATCAGCATGTCTAAGGCCTACGTCGGCGACATCACCGCCGAAATCATGGACCAGTGCCTCCAGTTTCACGGCGGCATGGGCTACCTCGAGGAGCTTTGGGTCGCGCGCGCATGGCGCGACGCGCGCCTCTTTCGCATCGGCGGGGGCGCGACGGAAGTCATGCGCTACGCCGTCGCAAAGATCATGGGATTCTAGGAGAGCAACATGCGTGAAGCTTGGATCATCGACGGCGTTCGTACGCCCCGCGGCCGTGGTAAGAAAGACAAGGGCGCGTTGAGCGGCGTGCACCCGCAGGAGCTGATGGCGCAGACCCTTGACGGTCTCGCCGCGAGAGGCGAGTTCGACAAAGCGGACGTCGACGACGTGGTCGTCGGCTGCGTGAGCCAGGCCGGCGAACAGGGGGCGTGCATTGCACGCAACAGCGTACTGAGCGCTGACTGGCCCATCGAGGTCACGGGCGTCACCCTCAACCGCTTCTGCGGAAGCGGCCTTCAGGCCGTCAACTTCGCAGCGCTCGGCATCCTTAGCGGTCAGCAAGACCTCGTGGTGGGGGGCGGTGTCGAATCGATGTCGCGCGTGCCCATGGGCAGTGATCAAGCGGGCATCGACGGCAACAATAAGCACCTTCGCAAGAAGCACTTTCAGGTGCCCCAAGGAATCAGCGCCGATCTGATCGCGACCCTCGAAGGTTTCTCCCGTGCGGACTGCGACGCCTTTGCGGCCCGATCGCAAGGCAAGGCGGAAGCCGCCGTGAAGGCGAACGCCTACGCGCGTTCGCTCATTGCCGTACGCGATCCGGAAAACGGCGAAACGCTCCTTGAGCAAGACGAGCATCCGCGTCCGGGAACGACGGCCGAAGGCCTCGCCGGTCTGAAGGCGTCCTTTGAGAAGTTCGGCGCCATGCCGATCGGGCCAAACGGCGAAACGATGGACCAAATCGCCCTGGCCCGATACTCGCAAATCGACGCGATTCAGCACGTGCACACGGCGGGCAACTCAAGCGGCATCGTCGACGGCGCGGCTGCCGTACTTCTTGCAAGCGACGAATACGCCAAGGCCAATGGACTGAGACCGCGGGCGAGGATCGTCGCCACGGCCACGGCCGGCGCCGAGCCGATCATCATGCTTACGGCGCCGACCCCCGCGTCGAAGCGTGCTCTGAAGCGCGCGGGCATGATCCCGAAGGACATCGACCTCTGGGAGATCAACGAGGCCTTTGCGACCGTACCGCTTCAGACGATGCGCAACCTCGAAATCGACGAAGCGAAGGTGAACGTCGCCGGCGGCGCCATTGCGCTCGGCCATCCCCTGGGCGCGACGGGCGCGATGCTGCTTCAAACGGCCGTCGACGAACTCGAGCGGCAGGACAAGCAGACGGCGCTCATCACCCTCTGCATCGGCGGCGGCATGGGCATCGCCACGATCATCGAACGCATCTAAATCGCACGCCGCGTTCGTGCGGCGTTTGAGCGACGCGGCGCCTCGTCGGCGCCGCTTCACAACGCCTTGGGATTATCCGAGGGTGGCGGGCGCGTTCGCGCGCCGTGCTGCGACCTTGGGCTGGACGATGGGTGCGTTGGACGACGCGGTGGGTGCGCTGGGCCCTTCACCAGGCGCAGCTCGCGGGTTGTTCGCTGCGGCGTTCGTTTCGCCGGTGGACGCGCTACGCTCGACCCGTGGCCGAGGCCGATCGACAGCCCGTGAAAAGGCGCCTAACCCGCAAACGTATGGCAGCCGCCTTCGGCCTTCTCTACCTCCTCGTCGCTCTTGGTTTGGACCGCTATGGTCAGCGGGCCGTGAGCGGCCACTACGACGCCATCGTCGTCGCCGGCTGCCGGGTCATGGCGTCCGGTCGGCCCAGTCCGGCGTTGGCGCAGCGGGTGCGACGGGCCGTCGCCCTGTACGAGGATGGCCGAGCCGAGACGCTCGTGTTTACGGGCGGCGTGGGCGATCACCCTCCCAGCGAAGCGAGCGCGGCCGCGGATTTTGCGGAGGAGCTTGGCGTGCCGCGACACGCCATGGTGCTCGAAGAGCGCTCCACATCAACGGACGAGAACGCGCGTTTTGCCCATGAAGCGATCGGCGACGGACGCGTGCTCGTGGTAACGAGCGCCTACCACGTATTCCGCTGTGAGCGCGTGTTCGGCCGCTACTTCGACGCGGTGGATGGTGCGGGCGCCCTGGAGGCGTTCAGTCCACGAACGCGGGGCGCGCTGCGGGAAGTCTTCGCGACGGTGGCGTATGCGCTCCTAGGCCGCCTGTAGATCCAATGCCCCGTTCGGATAAGCCGGGCTTCGGGCGGCGTCTTTAGCGTGAAGGGTAGGCGTGAGGAGTGAAGGGTGGGCGTGAGGAGTGAGGTGTGAGCGAAAACCTCGTGGGGGTGGCGATCATCGAACACATCACCCTTCACTCTTCACACTCCGACCTTCACCCTCACTCTCCCGCAGCATGACGGGCACCTCCGAGAGACGCATGGCGTTGGGTCTGGACCCTCGCTTGCGTCGGCCGGCCGTAGTTTTTGACCGTTTTTGCTCCGCCGGCCCCACTCCTAGCATCGGGACTTCATGGCCGGTCGACACGACCGTTCATGAGTCTGAGGCATAAATGCTTCGGGCAATTCGTCCCTGCTTTAGGTACGATGGGGAGGCTGTGGGGGTCATGGTTCAAGAGTCGGCGCACGCCGCGCGCCTTCGGGTGCTGATCGCGGACGACGACCGCCGGCTTCGGGAGCTAATGATGCTGCTCCTAAGCGACGACTACGACGTCGATGTGGCTGCATCGGGCGAAGAAGCCCTCGCGATTCTCGAGCGCCGCGCCTACGACGCCTTCCTGTGCGATCTTTCGATGCCCGGCGCCGGGGCCCGCGAAGTGCACGCGCATCTGCTCGAAACGAACCCCGACGCGGCGAGGCGACTCGTGGTGGTCAGCGGCGGCGCCTTCACGGACGACGCGGAGCGCTTCCTCGAGCTGAGCGGATGCGCCCGGGTCCCCAAACCCTTCTCCCCCAACGACGTGGCGCGGGCCGTCGAGATGGTCGTCGCCCGCCACGGGCGACGAATCGACCTGTAGGGGCTAGGCGCGGAAGAGTGCTTCGCTTGCGCGCTGCATCTCTTCCATCGTTTGAAAGCGCTCGTCCGGAGACTTCGCTAGCGCGCGGTAGATGAATTCGTCGACGGCCGGCGGCACCCCCACGGCGTCCGACGGGCGCGGTGGATGATCGCGAAGGATGGTGGCGAAGATCTCTCGCACTTCGCGGTCACGTTCCGGTCCGCGCGGCGCACCGGCCTTGGGAAAGGCGCGTTTGCCCACGACCATTTCGTAGAAGAGCGTACCCGCGCCCCATACGTCCGTACGCGCGTCGGCGGGGTCCGCGAGGACCTGCTCCGGTGACATATAGGAAGGCGTGCCGAGCGCCTCGCGAGGACCGGTCAGCCGCGGCCCGCGGTCGGCGATGTCCTTCGACAGGCCAAAGTCGATCACCTTCACTTGGCGACGTTCGCCGATGTGCACGTTCGAAGGCTTTAGGTCGCGGTGAATCACGCCGCGATCATGGGCCGCCTGCACGCCCTCCAGTACGCTCCCAAGGATCAAGACGGCGTCGCGAACGGGAAAGCGGCCGCGGCTTTTGAGCAGCTGGTAGACGGTCTTGCCTTCGAGGAATTCCATCACGAGGAAGGGAATGCCGTCGTCGAGGAGGCCGGCGTCGTACGTGACCACCACGTTCGCGTGGGTGATCTGTGCGGCGAGCCGCGCCTCACGAAGAAAGCGCGCGTGGCTGCGTTCCGTACGCAATCGCTGCGGCAGCACCTTCACGGCGACGGTCCGGTTCATCACGCGGTCGTGACCGCGGTAGACCATTGCCATGCCCCCCCGGGCGATCGCTTCATCCAGGTGATAGCGATTGAGAAGGCTCGTTCCGGGTCGAGGAAGCCCCTCTTCTTTCCAGCGGTCGACCACAGCCGATCATACCCGATCAATGGGCTGCGCAAAGCCCTTTGCTCGCACGTCACTCCATGCCAACGTGCCTTCGTGAAGTGCGGACACTGTGGCGCCGATCTGCCCGAGTACGCTCGGTTCTGTGGCGCATGTGGCGCGCCGCAGCAGGAAGGTGTCATTCGCGGTCGCGTTCCCGAGGCGCGCGCTGCCGCTGCGCGTGCGTCGGCGCTCAGCGACGAAACGCTCGCTGGCGTCGGCATCCCGTCGGCGCGCTCCGCTTGGACGCGCTTGGGTATCGTTGCCATCGTGCTGGTGGTGGTGGGTGCGGCCGCCGTTATGCTCATCCGTAGACCACACGGTCCGAGCGAGGAACACGCCGAAGTGGTGATCGCTGAAGCGAGCTTGGAGCCCTCCGAGCCGACCACGGCGCTCGACTTTCCGGACGAGCTTCCCGAAGGTGAAGCGCTTGAAGCGCTTGTGGCCGCCGCCGTACCGGGACCGAGCGAACCCTTTGAACCGGAATCGGCGGTCGCGGTCGAGCATGCCGACGCGCCCGATGGGCCCGGCGACGCAGCGCCCCTCGCCGAGGCGGAAACAGGAACGGAAGCCGAGGCAAGCCCCATGCGCGCGCGACCGACGCCCATGCGGGTTCGTCCCACCACGCCCATGCGCGCCGAAGCTCGCCCGGCGCCCTCGCCCCCCGCATCGGAGATGGTCGAAACCGCTTCCGGCTCGGCCCTCAACGCGGCCACCTACGGGCCCGCGGCCCGTCGCCACATCGGTACGCGCTACGGCGGCGCCATTCAGCGCTGCTTCGACGAAGGCGATGCGCGCCTTCCCGGCTTTAGTGGCACCGTACAAATGGCGTATGCGCTGCATCCGGATGGACGCGTCGCCAGTGCACGCGTCGCGCACGATTCCACCGGCGTGGACGTCGGCGCTTGCCTTCAGCGCGCCGGAACGGGCTGGCAGCTTCCAGCGCCGCCGCGACGCACGCTCGAGTTTCGCATGTCGTTCTCGCGGTAGCGCGGCGTTTCGGAACACTGACTGTCCACCATCCTGTAGTATCGCCCCGCTCATGGGGCGACTCTACTCGGCACTGGGGTTCATTGGCGTTTGCTGCCTGGCGTCACCGGCATCGGCCCAATCGTCCTTCGCTGACCAGCCCGTTCTCTCCTTGGGCGTGCTGGCGCTGCTCTCGCTCTTGCCCTTTGCGTTCATGGCGACGACGAGCTTCGTAAAGATCTCCGTGGTGCTCTCGATCCTGCGCAACGCGCTCGGCACGGGGCAGGTGCCCAGCGGCACGATCATCGCCGGGCTCTCCGTCATTCTCTCGCTCTACGTGATGACGCCCGTCGGCTACGAGATCATCGAAGAAGCCGGGCCGGCGGCGGCGCGCGTCGACCAAGACGCGCCCCTCGAAGGTGAAAGCTTCGACGCGCTGATGGAAGCGGTCGAGCAGGGGGCGGCGCCGCTGCGCCGCTTTTTGGATCGCCACGCCGGCGACGAGGAAAAGGCGCTCTTCTACGACATGGCCCGTCAGGTGCGTCCGGCGGCCCAGCGCGCTGAGGTCAGCGCGGACGACCTGCTCGTGCTCCTGCCGGCTTTTCTCATCACCGAGCTCGCCGAGGCGTTTCAGATCGGCTTTCTCGTCTTTGTGCCCTTTCTCGTCATCGACATGGTGGTCGCGAATGTGCTGCTCGCGTTGGGCATGCACATGCTCAGTCCAACCACCGTCAGCCTGCCGTTTAAACTTCTGCTCTTCGTGCTGGTAAAGGGTTGGTACCTTCTCGCCCGCGCTTTGGTCCTTGGCTATTTCTAGAGCGCATCCCAAGAATCGCCGCCCTGTTGCCAAACTCCCCTCACCCACTGACCCTTGCGGTCGCGCGCACCGTTCCTCGCGGCATGGCCGGGGCGTTGCGGCGGCGGCCTAGCCCTTGAGTTCTCCCCTTTACGACGCGTTTCATCGCCCCAGCTCGTCCATCTATGCGCGCGTGGAAACGCTCGTATGGGTGCTGGTCTTGCTTTCGCTCGTGCTTCTCGGGCTCGAACCCTTCCTTAGCGGCTCGCAGCTTCGCGCGCTCGAAGCCGTCGATACGGCCGTGCTGGTTCTCTTCGCCATCGAACTCGGCCTTCGCGTTGCCACCTTTCGGCCGCCGACGCTCTCGGTTTTTGAGCGAACGGGCGCAGAGGTCTTCAGCACGCACCTCGTCGCGCGCCTTCGCTACTTGCTGCAGCCGATGCAGCTCATCGATCTCATCACCGTCGTGGCCCTCGTGCCGGCCCTTCGCGGCCTTCGCGTGCTGCGTCTGCTTCGTTTGCTGAAGTCGAAGCGGCTCTTTCGCTACGGCAACCCCTTCAGTGGTTTGACGCACGGCTTTGAAGCCGACCGCGGGCTTTTTCTTTTTGCTTTTTCGGCGCTGGGTGGGCAGACCCTGCTGGGCGGCATCACGCTCTTTCTCGTCGAACGCGGCGCCGAAGGCGCAAGCGTTGAGTCGCTCGGCGACGGCATCTGGCTGGCGCTTGTAACCTTAACCACCGTGGGCTTCGGCGATTACTCGCCCGTGACGGACGTGGGCCGGGTCGTCGCCGGCACGTTGATGGTGGGCGGCATGTTTACGCTCGCCCTGTTTGCCGGCATCGTGGGCCATACCCTCCTAAACGCGGTGCTCAGCATTCGCGAAGAACAATTCCGCATGAGCGCCTACTGCAACCACGTCATCATCTGCGGCTACCGGACCGGTTCGGACCTGCTCCTGGACGCCATCAGCGAAGAGTTCGACGTCGACGAAACGCGCGTCGTGCTCTTCGGTCCCGGCGCCCGTCCGCCGGACGTTCCGCCGGCGTTCCTCTGGGTCCAGGGCGAACCCTCGAAGGAGAGCGAGCTCGACAAGGTACGCCTGGGCTACGCGTCCAGCGTGATCGTGGTGGCAAACCGGAGCGTGACGCCGCAGATGGCCGACGCCACCACGATCCTTACGGCCTTCACCATGCGTGCGTACCTTGCGCGCCGCGACTTTGGCGCGCGCCGTAAACGACCCCTTCGCATCGTGGCGGAAATCCTGGAGCCGGAGAACGTCGCGCACGCGCGTGCCGGCGGCGCGGACGAGGTCATTGAAACGACCCGCATCGGCTACTCGCTCCTCAGCCACTCGTTGCTCTTTCCCGGCGTGGGCGATCTGACGGGCCACGTCGTCGCCTACGGCGATCACAACCTCTACACCGGGCGTCTTGCGGAAGAGCTTCACGACGAAACGTTCGGCGATGTCGCCGCGAGAACGCGAAGTGAAACGGGCGCCCTCGTGGTCGGCTGGCGCGATCCGGGCGACGGAGCCGAGCACATCAATCCGCCGGACGAGAGCTGCGTGCCCGGCCACGCTGAGCTCATCTACCTCGCCGCCGAGCCAAAGCTGCCCATCCCATGAGCGGCGAGCCCGTGAGCCGCGAGCCCGTGAGCCGAGCCCATGTCCGCCGCCTGCTGATTCGACCGGGCAGTCGCTATCGCTGCTTCGGCGACGGTCTGTGCTGCACGGACATTCACGCGCTTGGGCCCATCGACGACGATGAAAAGGCACGCCTCGCCATCATCGCCGACGGCGTGGTGCGGCACCATCCAATCGTTGGCGCGGACGTGCTTGCAACGAGCGCCGATGGGCGCTGCCTCTTTCTTCAAGACGAAGGGTGCGCCCTTCACGAGCCGATGGGGGGCGCCCTCAAACCGCACGGCTGCCAGCGCTACCCCGTCGGTCTCACGGCCACGCCGGCCGGCGCCCGCGTAACGCTGGAGCATCGGTGCCCGTGTACGCTGCTTGGCGAAGCGCCCGAACTGAACGAAGCGGCGGTGCACGAGCATCTTGGTGGCTCGCCGGACAAGGACAGCGCGCGGGCCAATCACCTCGTCGACACGATTCCCACGGACGACGGTGAGATGAGTTTTGAGGCGTATGCGCAACTTGAGATGCCGCTCCTCGATTCCGTCCGGTCTGGGGCGAGCCGAAGGGCGCTCGTCGAAGCGCTCGGGGCCGTGCCCTTTCCCGCCATCGAACACGACTGGGATGCGATCGCCCGAGGTATGAAAAGCGTCGCGGTACGCGACGTCGGTGGACGCTTCGAGGCAGCCCTTCATTGGTTCGGCGCGGCGCTTCAGAGCCGGGGCACCCCCTTCGCCGACCGGCCGCCTCGTCCGTGGAGCGATGCCTTCGATCGGGCCGAGGCGCGTTCGCGGGCCGACGATCCCCTCGAACCCTTTCGCCGCTTCGTCGCGGACCACGTCTGGGGACTCTTCTGGACGGCCACGGGAAGTCTTCGGGCCACCCGTCAAGAACTCGTGACGCGCCTAAGCGTGGGCTACGCCCTGGCCGACGCGTTCGCCGCGGAGGGCGCGCGAAAAGATCGAGCCGCCGCCGAAGCCGTCATGGTGCTCGATGTGGTGGGCACGAGTGACTGGTGGCAGTCGGTCATCGGCGAGATCGATCGCGCCTAGCCCGGAAAAGTCACCAGCCGGCGCGATGATCGTGCAAGTCCTGGACTTCACAGTGCTTTCGCGAAGAGCGACGAATACACACTGTATTTTAGCGATGAGCGGAAGTGCTGTGATGTTCAGGAAATGTGCGAGGGCGC
>JBCCRV010000277.1:0-8981 GCA_039201085.1 Myxococcota bacterium
AGGTGCTCTTCGGCCTCTACTTCGTCGCCACCATCGGCATCGCTATCTTCACGCACAGCTGGATCAACATCCCCTTCCTGATCCTCTTCATGATCGACTTCCTATACGTCAGGACCCTCAGCCTCTACCAGAGCCACTAACCGGTCTGAGCGTGCGCGCCAGGAGAGAAGAGCGTTTTCGACCGGTTCGAAGGCGCTTTCTTCGTCCTGGCGTGAAGTGCGTGTTTGAATGGGGCCCGCCGCCATCGGCGGTGTCCCGGCTTAGAAGTGGCGCCGCAGAGTGACGGCGCCATGAAAGCCGCCGAAGGTGCGAAGCTCCGTCGTTTCCGTGGGGTCGCTTCCGCACGGACCACCGCACGAACTGCGCCGATCGAGGAGGGTGCCGCCGAGGCGCGCGCCGAGCGCCAGTGAACGCGGGCCGCCCGTGCCCCGGAGCCAGCGAAAGGTGCCCACGTACACGGCGAAGACGCCCGTTTCGCGCGCGTGCACGCCGCCCGCTTCGAGTCGCCACGGCACCGAGACGGCGACCAGCACCCCGGCGCGCACTTCGCTCCAGTTTATCGAGCCATCGACCCGCGCGAACTGCACGGCGGCGTTGAACGCGGTGGCGCCCGCGACGCCCACGCGCACGCGTAAGCCGAGGGCCGGCGCGTAGTTCACATCGGGCACGCTGCGGGGCGTGAGGATGCCGCCTTCCAGCTCGAGGCCGAAGTAGCGAAGATCGACGCCGAAGAAGGCGCGCGCCGAGAGCGTGCGAAAGTCGTCACTTCCACGCGATCCCAGGAAGCCCTCGCCCTCGACGCCGAGGGTGACGCGGCGAAAACGGGCGCGCACCGACAGCCAGCCAGACCCGGCCCGACCGTTGGGTCCGACCATGCCGCCGACGCGAAGCTCGCCCTCGGTGAGGGGCCGGGGAGTGGGCTCGAACACTTGGGAAGCGGGCCACCATCGCGCGACGTCCCGCTCCGTAGCGACCGGTCGGCGATCGACCCAGGGTTCCGGGACCGCGGGCGCGGGTTCCGATTCACGCACGAGATGGGCGACGGAGAGGGCGAGGAAGCGCGCTTCGTTTTCTGGCCGATCGGCGCGCGAGAGAATCACGGTGCGCTCGCCCAGGCGCACGCGGTAAAAGTGCGGGCTCTCGCAAGGAACGGCGACGACCTCGAGGTCGTCGACGCGTCCCTCAAGTTCGAGCTCCAGCGCGCGCTGTAGTTCGGGCCGTGATCGCACGTCGCATGCGTCCGCCGATTCCGCGGCGGCCGGCGCGTCTTCCGCCGCCTCCGGCGCGGGCGCGTCTACGGCTTCGTTTGGCGCCGCGTATGCGGCGTCTGCTCCAAGGCCGAGCGTTGCGATCAGCAGCGCCGCGTACGCCCAGCCTTGGAACGCTCGCTCGGCGACCAGCCCGCCACTTCGAGCAGACGCCCCCGCGTTGGCGGCAACGTCCGTCGCCTCCGGCGCTGAGCGGTGCTTCGTGGTTCGATTCATGTGAGCTACCGTACGGGCGGAGTCCAGCTGAAGGGCCACTCGCGGAGTCCGTCGGACCCGGCGACGAAGCCCGCGTTGTTGCACCGGTTTTCGAGTCGCTGTCGACCCACGCGAACCACTTCGGCGCCGTCGAGCTCGTAGTGCTCGAGCTGCTGTGGCGCCGCTTCAAGCGCGTCGGCCGAGTCGAGCAACCAGCGCACATTCCTCGGCGACTCGCTGACCATCGTGAGAAAGATCGGCTGAAGCGCGTCCAACTCGACGGCGCAGGGGCCGCGCATTGCGGCAAAGGCTTCGCGTATTGAAAGGGGGCGCGCAACTCGGCTTCGAAGCCCGAGCACGTATACGCGGCCGGGCTGAAGGTCGGCGCGAACGGCGGTGGTCGCGGACGTTGCGGTGCGGCAACGGCCAGCGTTTTTCCATACGCAGGCAGGACCCGCGGTGGCGAAGAACGCCTGCCGTCCCGGGGGTCGCTCGACGACGAACCAGCTGCCGCGTTTCAGCAGACCGAGTACGTAGCCCTGCTCGTCGAATACATGCACATTGAATGGGTTCGGCGTGTTTCTCC
Organism: Myxococcota bacterium; assembly: GCA_039201085.1. Lineage (GTDB taxonomy): Bacteria > Myxococcota_A > Polyangia > Polyangiales > Houyiibacteriaceae > JBCCRV01. Next base: position 2,050 of record JBCCRV010000277.1, read on the forward strand.
ATTGGGCCGGGTTTTCACGCAGGAAGATCACGTACGCGCTTCGCGTACCGAGTTCTGGGAGCGGCGCTGTCCGTGGTGCCGGGCCGCCACCAAAGCACCCGCCCGCGAGCACTGCGACAAATGCCCCCAAGAGCGAACTGGCCCGACGTTGTGGGAGAAAACGCATCTGAACGTTCAAAAGTAACGACGCAGCGTCAGCTCGAGGTGAAGGCCGCCGAAGGTGCGCAGCTCGCTGTTTTCTGTGGGGTCGCTTTCGCATGGGCCGTCGCACGGGTCGCGCCGAAAGAGCAGCGTTCCGCCGACGCGCGCGCCCAGCGCCAGTGAACCCGCGCCCCCGGTGCCCTGAAGCCAGCGATAGGCGCCGAAGAACATGCGAGCGAGGCTCGTCTGACGGGCGTAGCCGCCCCCCATGTCGAGACGCCAGCGAAGGGTCAGCGGTGCGATCACCCAAACGCGCAGTTCGCTCAGCACCGGCGTTCGATCGACGAGCGCGAGCTGGACGGCGGCATTCACTTCGATGGCGTCGACAACGCCAAAGCGCCACCGAAGGCCGATGGCCGGTGCGTAGTTGACGCCTTGGGCCCGCCGCGGCGTGATCACGCCGGCATCAACTTCGAAGCCGATGCCGCGCAGGTCCCACCCGAGGAAGGCCCGCGCCGAGAGCTTGCGAAAGTCGTCGTCGCCGCGCGAACCGACGTAGCCGTCCACCTCCACGCCCAGCGTGGCGCGTCGAAAGCGCGAGCGCACCGAAAGCCACCCGGAGCCGGCGCGCCCGCCGCGACCAAAGACGCTGCCCAGTCGAAGCTCGCCTTGCGTAATCGGCCGCTCCACCGGGTTAAAGATACGCGTCGATGGAAACCATCGGGCCATGTCCTCGTCCGTCGCCACGGGGCGCGGATCGGCCCACGGCTCGGGCGGCGAGGGTGGAAGCGCTTCGAAGGGCGGCGCGGTCTCGTCGAGCAGATGGGCCACGGACAAGGCCAAAAATCGCGCTTCGCTTTCCTGGTGCTCCGTGCGCGACACGATGAACACGCGACCGGCCGCGTACACCCGGTAGAAGATGGGATCCTCACAGGGCACCGCTTCTACGCGGACTTCATGGACGCGACCGGCGAGCTCGAGCTCCAGGGCGCTCTGCAGCTCGGGAACTTCGCGCAGGTCGCACGCTTCGGGCTCGTTCGCGCTTGAGTCGTTGTCACCGATCGCCTCTGGCTCGCTGAACGGAGCGCCTTGTCCCGGTTCGCTTGCGGCGGACTGGGCAAGGGCCGCGTTTGTGGCAACCCCCGCGATGGTCGACGCAATGGAAAGCAATGCGACGCGAAAGGACGATGCGCGGGGCCGTGTTCGAGGCTGCGCGCAGCATCGACCACACGCACGGGTCTGCGTCATGGGGCGGCCGTTTCTTCATCCTCGACCGTAACGAGTGCGCCCTCGATCCGCGTGATGCGCGTCCGCGCCGCCTGAAGGAGGGGCGGCGCGATGCCGAGCTCAATCGCACGCTCGAAGTGCTGCATCGCGTCCCGCGGGCGAGCGCGCTCGAGCAGGGACCCTAAGGTGTACGCGGCCAGCGCGCTCTGATCGTCTTCGCGATTTGCCACCGTTCGAAGCAACGTGATCGCCCGGCCGCGCTCGCCCGCTCGGCGGGCGTCGTCGGCCGCATGCATCAGCTCGGCGGAGCTCTGCCGGACGGGCGCTTCGGATGCGGGTTCGCGTGCCGGTCCCCTTTCAGACGCGGTTTCGCGCTCGGATGCGGTTTCGCGCTCGGATGCGGTTTCGCGCTCGGCTGCGGGTTCGCGCGCGGCCCGCGTTTCGCCTTCGTCGGCCTGTACATCTTCGGACGGTTCGACGGCGGTTGCTTCCTCGCGCCCACGCTCGTTTGCTGTCGCGCCGGATGGGCGCGGGCGCGCGTTCAGGTGCACGACTTCCCCAGCGTCGAGCCGCTCCACACCTTCGGCGAGCGCCGTACTTCGAACGAGCACGGCGCCCCGCTCGACCTCGACGTCAAGGCCGTCGTCGCGATCGACGACAAACGCAGTACCCACGACCTCGACCGATCCGGCGCCGGCGTCGATGCGCCAGCGTCGACCCTGCCGTTCGATGTCGTAGCTCACGCGTCCGCGCGTTTGCAGCACCTCGACGCTGTCGCCTTCGACAAGCAGCCATTCGATCGCGGCGCCCGCTTCGAGCGTGAGCGTCGAACCGTCGCTCAGCCGCAGGGTGCGCGGCCCCTCCGCCCCGCCTCGAAGGGGCGATCCGTCGGCATACGAAGGCGGGCCGTCGTCGTTCATCGTCCACACCCCGAGCATGACCATGGCGGCGCAGGCCGCGGCCAAGCCGGCGACGCGACGCGCCGAACGACGATGGCGCGTCCGACCGAAGCGGGTCCACACGCGGTCGAGGTTCGTTTCCACCATACTCATGAGCGACGCCTCACGTGACGGAGGGCGTGTTCGGCCCGGGCGACGCGTCGCTTCACGGTGGCGAGCGAACAGTCCGCCGCTTCGGCGCACTCGGCGAGCGAATAGCCTTCGAGGTGGCGCAAGATCCAGCAGAGCTGCTCGTCGGCGGGAAGCCGGCGGATCGCGTCGGCAGCTTGCCGTAGGGACGCGTGCGTCAGCGCATCGGCCTCGCGGCTCTCGAGTTCCAGGATCAAGTCATCTTCGCCCTGGCGCCGAAAGACGCGCCAGCGACGTCGTCGGGCCAGCTGCTTTCGACACGCGTTCACGACGATGGTGCGAAACCATCCCCCAAAGGCCTCGGGCCGGGCCAGTTGATGGAGCCGTTCAAAGGCCTGCACGAGGCCGTCATGAAGGGCGTCTTCGGCGGCGCTTTCATTGCCGACGATGCGGTACGCCAAGCGAAACACCGCAGGTCCGTGTCGCCGGTAGAGCCGCTCGAAGGCGTTGCGTTCGCCCCGTTGGTGGGCGCGCACGAGATCGGCGTCGCTGAGCTGCCGTACGGGCAACTCGACGATCTTGGCGCTCGGCGCGGGCTCCACGCCGTCTACGATTCGCTCCGTCTCGCCTTTGGCTCGTCGTCGTGTGAGATGGGTCACGGGCGCTACGGCTGGCCCGGCGACCAGCCATAAGGCCAGTCGGGACCGCCGTCCTCCGGTTGAATGAAGGTGGATTCCTGGACGCAGCCGTTTTGCAGTCGAGTGAGTCCGCCCGCGACGACCTTGGCGCCGTCGAAGACCGGGTGCTCGAAGCGCTGTGGTGCGGCGCGAAGGGCTCGACCGAACTGCATAATGCGGGACGCTTCGCTCCATAAAGGGCTGCCGGGCGGCGCGCGCTGCATCTCCACGAACTCCGTTCGAAGACTGTCGAGCAGCGCCAGCGGACACGCGTTCGATTCGTTTCGCCACGCTTCCCGAACCGACAGAGACCCCCCGATGCGATGCCGCACCTGCACCACGTAGACGCGTCCGGGAAGCACGTTCGTCGGAAGGGCGGCGATGTCCGAGTGCGCGACGCACGTTCCGTTATGCGCGCAGCCCGGCGACGAGGCCGCGAAAAACGTCTGCGCGCCGGGCGGACGCTCGAGCACAAACCAGCTGTTTCGCGGAAGCTCGCCGAGCAGGTAACCCTCCTCGTCGTAGACGCTCAAGCGCGGAGAAAAACGCCGCTCGCGGCCCCGCACAAACACCACGTGCGCGCTCCCAGGGTGCACGTCGTGGAGTCGCACGGTGCGCGGCGGCGGTCCGCCGCCGAAACACGCGCCCATCGCGAGGGCGAGGAGAACGCTCGCCCGGTTGGAGCTCGCGCGCTTAGGGTGCCAGATCATAGCGAACGCCGATGCGCGCCGTCGCTGCAACACCCCAAACGCCGCGCGTGGACGCGACGGGCGGATTGACGCCGTTCGCGGCAAACCGAAGTTCACCAAGCGCTCGGCTACGTACGCCGCGCACGCTTAGCGAAAAGAGCCCGACTCCGCCGAAGGCAATGTCGGCGCCAAGACCGAGCGACGCTTCGACGGTGATCAGCGAGGGGCACTCCTCTTCGTCCACCTCGTCGAGCGGTCCCGAGGTGTCCGGCGCCGCGTGCTGCGCTCCGCCCATCGTGAAGCGCGTACCGCCCACCACAAAGAACCGCACCGGGTCGGCGGGATTGATGTGCACGAAGAGGTCCATCAGAAAGCCGAGGCCGACGAAGCCCGAACGGTCCCGGCTGAGTGGATCGCGGTACGAGCCAAAGTTCATCAGCGCGCCAACGTCGAGCTTGATGTGGGCCGAACGGGTGGAAATACGGGCGCCAAACTCGAAGCTCGTGAGCTGAAACGCGCCCTGGTTGATGCCCGCCGGGCTGAAGTGCCGAAGCTGCACGAAAAGCGGAACGCCCAAGGCACGGAACTCGGGCTCTTGCGCCGCGCGGGCCCGCTGCACGGGTGATGGCGGTACGGCCTCCGCCGTTTTGGCGCCTTTCACGAGCGAAAGCGTGGCCGCTTCGGCGGCGCAAGGTTCATCGACGCACTGGGCCTGCACGGACGAAGCCGTGGTCAATACGATGGCGATCGAGAGAATTCGAAAGAACGTCATCTTGGAGGCACCTTTCTGCGTTTGCGTCCGCCTGCGTTGGCGTCGCTTGGAGTTCGATTCGGCGCCGACGTCGATTGGCTCACGATGGTGTGAGTTTTCTCTCCGGCAATGCCCTGGTGGCGTACTTGGGACGCCGCGTGAGCTGTGACGCGCCCGCGTTTGCGATCGAACACGCTCCTGCGGCGATGGACGCGTGATGCGGACCGGCGATCGGCGCGCGCGGTCCTAGCATAGAAGGGCGAAGTGCGCGTCTCGGCGGGCGCTGGCATTTCTCTTGCTGCGCGGGCGAAGGTGCACTGGATGAAATCAACGCTCCCCTTGGCTTTGCTCGCGGCCCTCGCCCTTATTGCGCCCATCGATCCCCCTCCTACGGAAGCCTGTGGTTGGTATCCGACGGGGCAAGAGACGTCCGAGGAGTACAGCCCGGCGATGCATTCGCTGATGACGGCGCCGCATCTGCCGCTCCTGTCACCCGGGTGGCATTCGGAGTACTGGCTGATCGCCTGGGCCCGGCTTCAGGGGAAGCGCTTTAGCGACGAGGAGGTGGCGTCGCTGAGCGGTTCGTCGAACTGGCTCACGCCCGACGACCCCTGGGGGGCGGACGACGCCCTTCAGCAGTGGCGCGCCGCCCGCTCGCTTCATGCGCCGCGTGGACAGCGTACGCCGCGCGTGCCGGTGTTTGATCGCAGCGCCGACTACCGCAGCGTTCGCATCATCGCCGCCGACGCCTTTCGAACCGCCGCCGATAGCCTGCAGCAGCGTGCCACAAGCCGCAGCGCCGAGGAGGTGGTGCGATGGCTGGACGCGCAGGACAGGGTCTTTGGTCGGGCCGAACACCAGCCTTCGGCGGTTCCCACGGAGTCCGCCTTCGAAGCATACGACCGCGCCTACCAGCAAGCCGTATGGCTCGAGTACCGCGGCGCCCACGAGCTCGCGCGCCAGGCCTACGCAGCGATCGATGCCGCATCCCAGTGGTTCGAGGTGGCCAACTACCGGGCCCTTCGCTTGGGCGTGCTGCATGGCCCCACGCCGACCCCGGACGCGATTCGCAGTGCGCGTGCCGCCGCCCAAACGCCGAAGATGCGCCGCGCCCTTCGTCAGATCCTCGATCGGGCGACGCTCTTCACACAACTGCCCGAGCGTATTGTGACGGAGCTCGCCGCGCGCATCGTGCAAGAGGACTTGGGCGCCGATCTGCCGCGGACGCTTCGCGATCTGGTGCACTTTGCCAAACGGGTGCGCGACCCCGACTGCCGGCGAGCGCCGCTAAATCTCATCGCCTGTCAAACGGGGGGACGCGTACCCCCATCGAGTCTTGCGGCCCTTCGGCGCCAGGAACGCGTGCCTTCGTCCTCTGGTCGGTCCCTCTTGGCCATCAATCGCGCGTTCCACGACGGCCAGCGCGCCCTTGAAGCCGGTCGCCGAAGCGATGCGACTGCGTCGGCGCGGCGATTGGCGCGATTGGCGCGCACTTCGACGGCCTCGACCCGTAACGCCGCGGGCGCCCTACAGCTGGCCACGGCCCGCGGGAACGCCCGCATCGATCATTTGCTTCGGGAGCGCGCCGATGGGCATAGCTCGCTGCACGCAGACGGCGCCGACTATCTGCGTTCGCTCGACGTGCGTGGGCTTGTTCGCGCGCGAACGCGCGTTCCGGCCTTGGCGGGTTCGATCGACGCGGTGATGCTCGTTCGCCTTGCGGGGCGCGGCGAATGGGACGCGCTGGCGCGGGTGGCCCGAAGGCTCGCTGGCGGCGAGGGAGAGTTTGCGTCCGCACTGACGGCGGCGTTGAGCCAACGCGGACGTGAGCGCAACGTGGCGCTCGCGATTGCGCTCGCCCAGCACCAACCGGGAGACTTTGCCGTCGCCGACGAGTTCGCGCGTTTTCCATGCGGCCTCGGCACGTGCGACGACCACCATCCGAACGATAACGCCGTGACGTCCCTCGTCCGCGGTGCCCGCACGACGCGCGGGTGGGCGCGCGCGCGCCTCGAGGCCTTCGGTGAAGAGGTCATTCGCCTAACGCGAGGCCACGACGACGAAGCGAGCGCCGAGCTCCTCCATCGCTGGGTTCGGCTCACGCGACGGGCGTCCTTGAACGGCACCGCGTCGGACCGAACGGGAGCTCTGTCGCGGCGTGCGTTTATCGAGTTGCGCGAACGTTTCAACGACTCGATCTGGACGGCCCGAACGCCGCATTGGTACCAGTGATGCGGACGCTCCTTCGCCCTTGGCTAGCCGCGTTCGCCGTGCTCATGGCGTGCGCCTGCCCGTTGCTGCTGCATCCCGCGTGGGCCGCCGCTCCTACCCATTCGTCACGCGCCGATTCGTCACGCGCCGATTCGTCACCCGCTCAGTCGTCTCACTCAGGGTGTTCTCTTGCCCGTTCGTCCCCGCC
>JBCCRV010000278.1:0-8981 GCA_039201085.1 Myxococcota bacterium
CGGCTTGATCCCCCGGCTTCGAGACACGGCGGAAGCCTAGCACGGGCGTCTGACCTTGATGAGGGCACCCGCGCCCGCATTCCGGTGACGGAAAATCAGCGTTCGGCGCGGTAGAGCGTCAGGGAGACGGTCTCATCGCTGGGGCCGAGGCCGCGCGCAAGGTTCCCGTCGTACACGCGGCTTGCGTACCGCCGGCTCTCGATGGGCGAAAGCGAATGGGTGCGCAGCATGGCGGCGCAGGCGGGCGCAATCGTTTCATCGCGCCCTTTGTGCGCCACGCAGGTCAGGCCTTCGTACACCCATACGCAGCTCGTCTCGGCACGCGGCGCGCTGTCGCCCGTCCAAACGAGCGAGCGATAGGGCAGGAAGAGGCGACCGTCCTCCATTTGCATACCGCCGCGAACGAAGCGCGCGTCGAGCGGATCGGGCGCGTACTCGATGACGGTGCACTCGGGTTCGATCCGGTTCGCCATCCGTTGAACGAACTCGAACTCCTGAAGCTCGTTGTATTCAAGGTCCGAGATGAAGCTCTGATGGGTCAAGGGCGCGAGGACGGTGAGCGCGACGAGCGCTACGCGAAGCTTGCGCCCAGGGAACGCCTCGGCGGCCAGCGCCGCCGCAAAGACCCAGGGTACGGCCAGGTGCAGGTGGTAGCGCGCCTGCACGGCGGGAGAGCTGGGGATCACGTAGGCATGCGTTATGAAAAAAAGCGCCAGCCAAAGCACGAGAAAGAGCACGCGTCGCGTCTCGACCCTCGCTAGCTGCTCGCGCCACTGCCCGCGTCCGCGCGCGGCGAAGAAGGCGCCGACGGCGATGAGCACGACCAGCGTCGGCGGCGAGAGGGCCGGATTGATGAGCGTGTTGTTGATCGGGTCAAGAAGCAGCGCGAACGCGTCCGCGATCACCTGCAGCGAGAGCCCCTCGCGTACGTTGGACGCGTAGCGTTCGAGCAGGTGCACGTAGGTGACCCAAACGCCCGCGGCGCTCGTGATCACGGCGACGGCGCCGCGCCAAAGCCAAGGGCCCCGTGCGACGAAGAGTGCGTAGACGACCGCAAGAACGGCGAAGAGCACGTTGAGCGGTCGGGCGTAGAGGGCGGCGAGCGCAACGGGGATCAACGCCGCAAAGGCGAGGGCGCGATGCCAGCGTACGCGCGCCTTCAGGCATCCGTGCACGGCGATGAAGAACGCGGAGCTGAAGACGATCGACGGAATGAACGCCACTTCGCTCGCGGAAAAGCGAATATGAGCCGGAAGGGTGGCGAGGAAAGCCGCGGCGAGCAGGGCGACGCGCTCATGGCCGAGCAGCAGCCGACCGTGGGCGTAGACCGCAAAGGGCGTCACAAGCGCAAAGGCCAGGTCGAGGGACGAGAGGATGGCCACTTCGGACCAGCGCTCACCGCTCCACGCGTTAAGGCGGGCGAGCGTGGGCGACGCTTCGACGAGGCGCTGGAGTGGCGTCGTTCGGCTGTAGAACCACGCGCCAAGCAAGGTGGGCGGTGCGAGCAGTACGCGCAGGGCGCCGCCCACGAGCGCGATCAGCACGAGGATCGCTCGGCGTTCGGCCAGCGCAAGGGCCACGATGACGAGCAGGACAAAGAGCAGCGCCAGCGCGGGAAGCACGTCGAAGCCCGCCGCGCGGGGTGCATCCACGTCGAGGGCCGAGCGTCGCCAGAAGGCGCCGCCATCGTTTCTTTGAACGCGCTCGACGAGCGCGCGCACGCCGGCCGCGTCGGCTGCGTCGCGCTGAAAGAGCAAGAAGGAGGGGCTCTCGCCCGCCGCCGCGAAGCCTTCCGGCCCGACATCATCGGGGTGGCGCAGCTGAAGGCGCGCGCCGCTGTCGAGCACGACCACGATGTAGCGCGCTTCGATTTGCACCTGCTGAATCCGTTCGCCGCTCGGCAGGGCGTCGCCCATGCTAAAGGGAGCGAAGAGGGCCAGCACGTCGCCTTCCCGACCGGCCTCGATGACGGGCACCTGTTGGGCCTGGCTGGGAAGGGCATGGGCGGCGCTCAGCACGACGGCGGCGAGGACGGTTCGCCCGTGCCGTGACGAAGGAGTGCGCCAGCCCATCGCGCGAGCGTAGCAGGACGTAGGAAGCGCCAGGTGCCTTCGTCCACTTCCTTGCGAGGTCTTCTATCGAAGGAGCTGGGCGGCCACCTCACCCGCCGCGATGGCGAAGGCACGACGCTGGCCGTGCGAAGCGTCGCCACCTAAATGCCGCAGCGCCGTCGCCAGCCGTCGGCAGGCACGGCCCCGGGCGTAGAGCGCGGTTCCAACTTCCGCGGAGTATTCGTCGACGTGCGCTTCGAGCAGCGCGGCGGCACCCTCATGGTCGCCACCGAGAAGCGCGGCGGAGGCGAGGTCTAGGCGCCTTCCGAGGTCCTTGTCGGCGGACACGTAGTGCGCTCCCTGCGCGTGGCGAATCGTTTCGCGGCCGCGCGTGATCGACACGTGCTTCTCCGCCTGCAGGCCGGCTCCGTGGGTGAGGTGAAAGGACCCAAGGGCGTTCACGTTCGCGTTCACGCGTACGCGGACCTCGATGCGACGTTCCTCGCCCGCGTGCAGGCGGGGCAGTGCGACCGCCTCGGCGCCGCCCAACACCTCGACGCCTGCCGCCGGCTCAAAGCGGAGCTGCAGATCGCGCGCCGCGATCTCGCTCTGGCGCTGCAGCTCGGTGCGAAGGGCCGCTTCGAGCTCGGCGCCCGACTCGGCGACGTGGTACGAACCGCCCCCCGCCTGTGCGATCGCGCGCAGTACGTTGGCGTCGAAGCGCGTGCCCAGGCCGATCGTGGTCGTCGTGCAGCGCTGCGTCGCGGCGCGCGCCATCGGCGCGAGTTCGTCGGCGGTGAACGCGCCCCCGTTGGGCACGCCGTCCGAGAGCAGGATGACGAAGCCATCGCCGCTTTGCTGCGCCGCGGCGTACGCTTCGCGTAGGCCCGCTTCGATGTTCGTGCCGCCGCCGACGCTGATGCGGGCCAGCGCGCGGCGCGCCGCGGCGCCGTCGCCCACGGCCTGGAGCGGAAATGCCACCTCGGCGTTGTTGCCGTACGCGACGATTTGCACGCGGTCGTGTGCCTCAAGGGAAGCCAACAAAACATCGGCGGCGGCGAGCACGTCGGGCCACGTGGAGTGCATCGACGAGCTCCGGTCGATCACGAGATGGACCTGACGGGCGGGCGGTACGCTCGACTCGGCACCGACCACGGTTACCGCCATCGTCGTTTCCGCCTCGCCTTCGGCGAGCTGCAGGTGCTCGAGATTTACGTGGGCCTGAACGGCTGCGTTCGTCGAGAAGGCGCCCGCCGCATCGAAGGCCGGCGAGAGTGGAACGAGCTGGGAGAGGGCCACTGCATGGCCGTCCACGTGCACGCCGCCGCCCGCCAGCATGCCGAGCGACGCATCCGTTGCGTCGTGGGCGGGGGACGCAGGGTCGAGCGTCGGCGCGCCGGCGATCGCATTCAGGTCGACGTGCACGTCGACGTTGACGTCGATGTTTGCGTTGGCGTCGACAGTCGCGTTTGCTCCACCGCCTTCGCTCGGCCCATCGGTGAAGGCGCTTGGCGCCACCACGAGCGGGCCGATCGAGACGTCACCCGCGGTGAACGCATCGTCTGCGTCGCCAACGCCCGAAGGCGCCCCGGCCGCGAGGAGATCGGGAGCCGAGGGCTCAGCGCTCGAAGGAGCGGCACCGCCGACCGCTTCGGGCGTCGCGGCGGGAGCGGCGCCGTGCGAGCCAGAGGGCGCGAAGGCCGCCGTTGCCGTGGCGCCGGCGGCAGCCGTGAGGTTTGCGTCGTTTCCGACGCCCACTTGCACGCGTGCTTCGGCGACGAGGTCCGGCGTGGCAGCGGCGCGGTGTCCGTCGCGCAGCACGTACGCGGTACCGCTCTCGACCACGAGGGGAGCGGTGCCCTCGAGAAGGAGCCGGCCCTGGGCGTCGACGGCGAGGAGGCGGCCGTCCGTCGCGTCGACGGTCCGCATGCCGCCGCTGACGTGCAGCGCGATCGAAACGTGTACGTCGACGTTAATGTGAACTTCGTAGGGCTCGCGTTCGGCCCCGGCGAACGTATAGGCGGCCCCACGGGCGTCCACGAACACCGGTTTTTCCTGATGCATCACGACCCGCCCAAAGGCGTCGAGGAGCACGGGGTCGTACGCCGTGCTCGCCAGCACGCAGCGACCGCCCTGAAAAAATGCGACGGCGGCCACGGGCTGCACGACTCCGATCGAGGGACGATGGGCGTGCTGTATCGTGATGAGCCCACAACCGGAAAGGGCCAGCAGGAGGGGGATGGAGGAAAAGAAAGCGACTCGAGCCATGGGGGGCTCCTTAGGAAGAAGCGTGCCAGTCACATTTGGCGGTTTTCTGCCCGTATATGGCGCGCCCCATCGTCATTCGGCACCGCAAAGGGGCTGGGTCGAAGCGACGACCGAATTTCCACTGTAATCGCGCGGGCACACCGCTGTGAGCGCCCGGTCTCGCATCGGCCAGGTCCCGTAAACGGGCTGTTTTCCACGCGTGTGAATCGATCGTGGGCGCTCCCGTCCAAGCCTTTCAAACCCCCCGCGGCGCTACGGTGCAGGCCCCGTGAGGGCCACGCGGGAAATAAGAGCCCGTCCCGCGCGCCCTCGGCGTATGCTGAGGCGTGGTGAGCGCATTCACGACGCACGCGGGGTGGACGAGCGCATGATCGCCCCGGGCACACAGCTCAGCGGTTATCAGGTGTTGGCGGAGCTGCGCTCCGGCGGCATGGCGAACCTCTTTCTCGGAGCACGAAAGGGGCCGGGCGGGTTCGAGCGCTACGTGGTCATCAAGGCCGTTAAGGGTCACCTCGCCGGCCACGAGAACTTCATTCGCATGTTCCTCGATGAGGCGCGGATCGCCGCGCGCATCGAGCATCCCCACGTCGTGCGCATCGAGGAGCTCGGCGATCACGACGGCACGTACTTCTTGGTGATGGAGCACGTCCTCGGCGTGGCGCTCTCCGAACTGCTCGCCGCGTTGGCCGAGTCGGGTCAGCGCATGATGACCTCGATGACCGTTCGCATCGTTTCGGCCGTGTGTGCAGGCCTTCACGCGGCGCACGAAACCACGGACGCCCAGGGGCGCTTTTTGGGTGTCGTGCATCGCGACGTCAGTCCGCAGAACGTGCTCCTTGGCGTTCGCGGAGAGATCAAGCTCATCGATTTCGGGATTGCGAAGGCCCGCGATCGCCTGCACGTGACGGCGGCGGGAAGCGGGCTCAAGGGCAAGCTCCGGTACATGGCGCCCGAGCAGCTCCTTCGCGCCGACGTCGACCGCCGCGCGGACGTGTATTCGCTCGGCGTGATGGCGTGGGAGATGCTCACCATGCGCCGCCTCTTTCAAGGCAAGAGCGACGTCGAGGTGATGCAGCGCATTCGCCAAGGCAACCACGCGCCCCCCGGCGCCTTCGTTCAGCTGCCCCATGCCGTCGACGAGGCGGTGATGGCGGCCCTCGACCTCGATCCGAACCGCCGACCGCAAACGGCCGACGCGTTTCGGCGCATGCTTCGCGATGCGATGCCCAGCGCTGCCGCCGTCGACGAGAGCGAGATCACCGCGCTGCTTCACGCGGTGCGCGGGCCGCTGATTCATCAGCGGGCCCAGGCCGTCGCCGCGGCCCTCGCGGCGCCCCCCGCGGGACCGGCGATGATGGAGGAGGTGGACGACCACTTCGCTGACGCGTCGACGATTCCGAGCAGTTCGATGGCGCCGCGTTTCGAAGCCTCCGACGTCGTCTATTCGGCGCCCGAATACGTGACCGCGGACGCCGCCGATTCGGTCCCGATCTCGTCGCTCTACGAGGTGCTCGACGACCATGACCTTTCGGCGCTTCGCGCGATGGCGCGCTCATCGAATCGACCGCTCAGCGAGTCTTCTTCGCTTCCGGAAAGCGAACCCGACGATCCGCCGCCGACCCTCGTGGAGTCGATGCCAGCCCGCTGGCAGCCCCTTTCGTCGCCGTCGGCCCAGGCGGACGAGCGAAACGTGGAGGCATCCTACCGCGAGGGCAGCGAGCCCTCGAACTTGCCCCTGCTCATCGGCGTGGCCCTGCTCGGGCTCTTGGTCGGAGCGCTCCTCGTGCTCGGCGTTCTAGTCTTCGTGGACTAGAGCGAGCGCGTGATCGCATAGGCCGCGTAGGCGGCCGCGACGAGCACCGCCACAAAGACGATGCCCTGCACGATCGACACCCAACGGCGCGACTTCGGTGCCGCGGGCGGGGCCGGAATGGGAACGATCGGTGCGACGTCGGCGGGCGCGGGTGGCGGCGCAAGTGGCGACACGCGCTTGTCTTCCACGTAGTCCTCAAGGGTGCCGACGGCGGTGGCTTCGACTTCCGCGTCGAGCATGCGGGTCAGCGAACGAACGGCCGTGGACGAATCGCGGCCGACGGTTTCGCGGGTGGGAAGGTCGATCGGAAGGCGCGCGGCGAGCTTGTCGAGGTCCGCTCCCACGACGCCCCACGCGAGGCTACGGAGCGAAGCCGCGTCGACCTCCCGCGCCGCGGGCTCGGCCTCGAGAATGGCTGCGGCAAAATCCTCCGCCGTGCGAAAGCGATCCGCCGGGTCGGCGCGAAGCGCCTTCATCACGACCCGGTCGAGGGCGAAGGGCACGTCCGCAACGGATCCCGGCGGTGGAAGCTCGCCGCGCGCCGCGCGGGTGATCACTTCCGCGTCCGTCGCTTCGCCGTAGAGACGGCGCGTTGCCAACGTCTCCCAAAGGACGACGCCCAAGGCGAAGATATCGGCGCGCCGATCGAGGTAGGCGCCGCTCATCTGCTCCGGCGACATGTAGCGGATCTTGCCCTTGATTTGCCCGAGGGACGTACGGGCCGAGCGGCCGAGGGCCTTCACGATGCCAAAGTCGATGACCTTCGCTTCACCGCTGCTCGTCACCATGATGTTCTGCGGACTGATGTCGCGGTGAATGACTTGGAGCAGCTCGCCGTCGCTTCCGCGAAGCTCGTGCGCCGCGTGCATACCGCGCGCCGCCTGGACGGCCAGCGCCGCCGCAGCGGCCGGCGTAAGCGTTCGTCCCATTTCGTAGAGGCGTCGCAGCAGGCCCGAGAGGCTCACGCCGTGGAGGTACTCCATGACGAGAAAGTGCTTGCGCTCGTGCCGCCCCCAATCGAGCACGCGAACGACGTGCGGATGGTCGATGCGCGAGACGATCCGTGCTTCATCCCGAAACATGGCCAAGAAGCTTGGGTCCGTGCTGTACTCGGGCCGAATCGCTTTGATGGCCACGGGCCGTCCGGCGTTCTTTGTGCCCGCGCGCACGCGGCCGAGAAAGAGCTCGGCCATTCCGCCCACGTCTAGCTCCGCCACGATCTCGTAGTCGCCGAGCTCGTCTCCGATGGAAAAGGTGAGGGACACTGCCTTAGCCCTTGAGCTTCTTCGCCAATTTCGCCCAGCTATCCCGGAGGGCGATGGTTCGCAAGAACGCTGGGGACTTCGTATCTCGTACGAAGTAGCCGATGCGCTCAAACTGCACGCGTTCACCGGGTGCCGCCGACGCGAGGCTCGCTTCGAGCTTCGCTTCTGCCACGATCTCCAAGCTCCTTTCGTTCAGGTGGTCGAGGGGCTGCTCTTGCGCCGCCGGATTCTCGTGCGTCCAAAGGCGATCGTAGAGGCGCACCTCGGCCGTATGGGCCGTGGCCGCGTGAACCCAGTGAATCGTGCCGCGAACCTTACGGCCGTCGGACGCCGTGCCGCCGGGACTCTTCGGGTCGTACGTGCACCGAAGTTCCACCACCTCACCGGCGTCGTTCTTGACGACCTCTTGAACGGTGACGAGTGCCGCGCCGCGAAGGCGGACTTCCTTGCCTGGCGCGAGGCGCCACCACTTCTTCGGCGCTTCCTCGAGAAAGTCGTCGCGCTCCACCCACACCTCCGGACCAAAGCTGACCTCGCGCTCGCCGGCGTCTTGGTCGGGCAGATTGGGTAGGGTGTAGGTCACCTCGGGCGTCGGCTCTTCCCAATTGGTGATCGTCAGCTTCAGCGGCCGAAGTACGGCCATGCGCCGAAACGACGTCGCATTGAGGTCTTCGCGAAGGGCGTGATCGAGCAAGCTGAGGTCGACGACGCCGTCGCTTCGGCTCGTGCCAATCCGGTCGCAGAAGTTGCGGATCGCCGCGGGCGTGTAGCCGCGCCGGCGCATGCCCGCGAGGGTCGGCATGCGCGGATCGTCCCAGCCGTCCACCACGCCGTCTTCAACGAGCGCCTTCAGACGGCGCTTGCTCAGCATCGTGTACGTCAGCTGAAGCTTGCCGAACTCGATCTGCTCCGGCGGTGCGTCGAGTTCCAGGGCCTGCAAAAACCAGTCGTAGAGCCCGTGGTGGTTGACGAACTCGAGCGTGCAAATCGAATGGGTGATGCCCTCGATCGCGTCGGACTGGCCGTGGGCCCAGTCGTACATCGGGTAGATCGACCACGCGTCGCCCACGCGCTGATGGGCCACCTTCTTGATGCGGTACATCAGGGGATCGCGAAGCTTGAGGTCCTTCGACTGCATGTCGATCTTCGCGCGAAGCACCGCCGAGCCCTCGGCCATCTCGCCGGCGCGCATTGCGCGAAAAAGCGTCAGATTCTCCTCGGCGCTTCGCTCCCGGTCCGGCGCTTCCACGCCGGGCGTGTGAAAGTCGCCGCGCGTGCTGCGAATCGTTTCGAGGTCACGCGTGTCTACGTAGGCGAGGCCGCGTTCGATGAGCTGCTCTGCCCACTCGTAGAGCTTCGGAAAGTAGTCCGAGGTGTAGCGAACCTCGCCGTCCCACTCGAAACCGAGCCACTTCACGTCTTCGATGATCGACTGGACGAACTCCTCGTCCTCCGCCTCGGGGTTCGTATCGTCGAAGCGCAGGTTGCATCGGCCGCCGGGATCCATGCCCGCAATGCTGAAGTTCAGGCAGATGCTCTTGGCGTGCCCAATGTGCAGGTACCCGTTGGGCTCAGGCGGAAAGC
>JBCCRV010000279.1:0-8930 GCA_039201085.1 Myxococcota bacterium
CGCAAGGCGCGCGCCGAGCGGGACGTCGCCATCGTGCTTTTCGACTTTCCGCCGAACAGCGGCGCCACGGGCACGGCGGCGTTCCTTGCGGTCTTCGAATCGCTCTTCGAAACGCTGCGCGCGATGAAGGGCGCCGGCTACGACGTCGAGCTCCCCGAAAACGTCGACGCGCTCCGAAAGCGCGTGCTCGAAGGCAACGCTGCACGCTTCGGTACGGACGCCAACGTCGTCGCGCAGGTGTCGGTGGAAAGCCACGTTCGCGGCACAACCGAGCTCGCTGAGATCGAAGCGGTGTGGGGTGCGGCACCGGGCACGCACCAAACGGACGGCCGCTCGCTCTTTGTGCTTGGCGCGCGCTTCGGCCGCGTGCTGGTGGCCGTGCAGCCGGCCTTCGGTTTCGAAGGCGATCCCATGCGCTTGCTCTTCGAGGGCGGCTTCGCGCCCACGCACGCGTTCTCGGCTTTCTACCGCTACCTTCGCGAGACCTTCGCCGCCGACGCGGTCGTGCATTTTGGCACGCACGGGGCCCTCGAGTTCATGCCCGGTAAGCAGGTAGGGCTCGGCGGCGAGTGCTGGTCCGATCGGCTCATTGCCGACCTGCCGAACGTGTATCTCTACGCTTCGAACAACCCGTCCGAAGGCGCGCTGGCGAGGCGTCGCGCGGCGGCTACGCTGGTCAGCTACCTGACGCCAGCGCTCACGCGCTCCGGCCTCTACCGCGACCTTCACGACCTTCGCGAAATGCTCGATCGCTTTCGCAATCTGGCGCCCGGCGATCCATCGGCGCTGCGCTTGGAAGAGGCCGTGCTCGAAAAGGCCGCCGAGCTCGAGCTCCCTTCGGTGGCGATCGACGGCGTGCACGCGGCACTGCTGGAGATCGAAAGCTCGCTGATCCCGCAGGGACTGCATGTCTTGGGACGTCCGATGGCCCAAGGCGGCCGCGTCGAAACGCTTGCGGCACTCGGCGAAGCGCACGACGTTCCCGGGCGGGCCATCGAAGCGCTCGCGTTCGGAACGGAGGCGCGCGACGTGAAGCGCGCGCTCGCGCCCGAAGTGGCCCTCGACGTGCTTGAGGATCTTTCGCGCACCAACGCGCTCCTCAGCGAAAACCATGAGCTCAGCGGCCTTCTAACGGCCCTCGATGGCCGCTACGTGAGGCCCGCGCCGGGCGGCGATCTCCTGCGCACGCCGGCGGTGCTTCCGACGGGACGAAACCTTCACGGCTTCGATCCCTTCGGCCTGCCTTCGGCCTTCGCCGTGTCGGACGGCGCTCGCCAGGTGCAGCAGCTGCTTCAAGCGCACCAGGACGAAGGCCACGGACTTCCGCGGTCGATTGCGCTCGTGCTCTGGGGCGCCGACAATCTCAAGTCCGGCGGCGCGCCGATCGGCCAGGCGATGGCCCTCATGGGCGCCCGCCCGCGCTTCGACAGCTACGGCCGTCTCTGCGGCGCCGAGCTCATTCCCCTTTCGGAGCTGGGCCGCCCGCGCATCGACGCTGTGATGACGCTCTCAGGCATCTTTCGCGACCTGCTTCCGCTGCAAACGCGGATGCTTGCCGAAGCCGCCTGGCTGGCGGCGTCCGCCGACGAGCCCGTTGAGCAGAACTTTGTGCGTGCCCACGCGCTTGCCTACGAAGCGCGGCACGGCTGCGGTCTGGAAGCGGCGGCCGTACGCGTCTTTAGCAACGCCGAGGGCGCCTATGGCGCGAACGTCAGCCAGCTCGTCGACGCCGGCACCTGGCAGGACGAAGGCGAGCTCGCCGAAGTCTTCGCGCGTCGCAAGTCCTTTGGCTACCGCCGCGACGGAAGCGCGTCGGCCCAGCGTGAGCTGCTCGAAAGCTCGCTCGGCTCGATCGACCTGGCGTACCAAAACCTCGAATCGGTCGAGCTCGGCGTGACCACGATCGATCACTACTTCGATACGCTCGGTGGCATCAGCCGCGTAGCCAGCAAGGGCGGGCGTCAGCTGCCCGTGTACATTGGCGACCAAACGCAGAGCGAAGAACGCGTACGCACGCTGGCCGACCAGGTGGCCTTGGAAAGCCGGACGCGGTCACTCAATCCGAAGTGGGCCGAGGAGATGCTTCAGCACGGCGCCGAGGGCGTACGTCAGCTTGAAGCGCAGGTCACCAACACGCTCGGCTGGTCCGCCACGACGGGCCAGGTGGCGCCCTGGGTCTACACGGAGCTCACGAAGACCTACGTGCTCGACGAAGCGATGCGCGAGCGGCTTGCGCGCCTCAACCCGAAGGCGTCCGTGCGCCTGGCGGGCCGTCTGCTCGAGGCCGCGGAGCGCGCGTATTGGGAGCCGGATGAGGCGATGCTCGAAGCGCTCGAGGCGGCAGGCGAAGAACTCGAAGATCAACTTGAAGGGGTCACGACCCGCGTGGCGTAGGGCAGAGGCAAAGGTTGTTATGACACTCGTACAAATCGGCAGGCGCGACGAAGAAGGCAGCGTCCAGTACTTCGACGAAGCGCCCACGGAGATCGAAGGCGCCAAGGTCTTTGCGGTCTATGGCAAGGGCGGCATCGGCAAGAGCACGACCTCGTCGAACCTCTCGGTGGCCTTTTCCAAGCTTGGAAAGCGGGTGCTGCAGATCGGCTGCGATCCGAAGCACGACTCCACCTTCACGCTGACAAAGCAGCTTCAGCCGACGGTCATCGACGTGCTCAAGGAGTGCGACTTTCACGCCGAGGAGCTTCGTCCCGAAGACTTCGTCGTCGAGGGGTACAACGGCGTCATGTGCGTCGAAGCGGGCGGTCCGCCGGCGGGCACGGGCTGCGGCGGCTACGTCGTCGGCCAAACGGTGAAGCTCCTCAAGGAGCATCATTTGCTGGAAGACACCGACGTGGTGATCTTCGACGTGCTCGGCGACGTCGTGTGCGGCGGTTTTGCGGCGCCGCTCCAGCACGCCCAGCGCGCGCTCATCGTGGCGGCCAACGACTTCGACTCGATCTTTGCGATGAACCGCATCGTCGCGGCGATTCACGCCAAGTCGAAGAACTACCAGGTGCGCCTCGGCGGCGTCATCGCCAACCGCAGCGCGGCGACGGACCAAATCGATCGCTACGCCGACCATGCCGGCCTCAAACGGCTCGCGCACATCGCTGACCACGACGTGATTCGTCGCAGTCGGCTGAAGAAGTCGACGCTCTTCGAAATGGAGCCCTCGCCGGAACTGGAGGTCGTGCAGGAAGAGTTTCTTCGCCTTGCCGCGACCCTCTACGCCGGCACCGAGCCGCTTGCGCCGCAGTCGATGGAAGACCGCGAAATCTTCGAGTTCCTGGGGTTTGAATAGTGGTCGGTTCGAATAGGGACGGGTTTGAGTGATGCCGATTTCGAATGATGGGGACCTTCAGTTGACCGCCGTGGAAAAGACCGCCCTCGAAGGTAGTGCGGGCGAAGAGCTTCCAATGCTGGAGCTTCGCATGACCTCGCTTCGCAGCCTGGCGCGCCGTTTGACCTCGCCCCAAGCGACGGCGCGCCGAACGAGTGCCCGTCGTCCGTTCCTTCGTCGCGCCGTGGCCTACCCACCCCGGGTTTTTCGCGTTCGGGCTTCGCGTCCGACGGGGGAGCGCTGAAGGTGGCCACGGAGGAAATCCACAGCCGCTACGAAACGCGGCGCGGTCAGCTCGAAGAGTACTTCGACCGTACGGCCGTCGACGCGTGGGCGCGCATCACGTCCGATGAACCCGTCGGACGTATTCGAGCGACGGTGCGCGCCGGCCGCGACCGCATGCGAAACACGCTGCTCGGTTGCATGCCGGACGATCTGCGCGGCATGCGCATCTTGGACGCCGGCTGCGGCACGGGCGCGCTCTCGGCGCTTGCAGCGGGCCGCGGCGCCGAGGTCGTGGCCATCGACGTTTCGCCGACGCTCGTCAAGCTCGCTGGTGAGCGCCTCAACCTTGGCGAGAGCACCGGCAGCGTGCAGTTCAAGGTCGGCGACATGCGCGACCCCGCCCTGGGCGAGTTCGACTGGGTCGTCGCCATGGATTCGCTCATTCACTACCAGCCCGACGATATGGTGGAGGTGGTATCGACCTTCGCGGAGCGCGCGCGCCGCGGCGTGGTCTTCACCTTTGCGCCAAGCAACCCACTGCTCGCGATGATGCACACCGTCGGCAAGGTCTTTCCGCGCGGAAACCGCTCGCCGGACATCGTACCGATCGCCGAAAGCAAGCTGCGCACCCGTCTCGACGCCATCGACGGCATGCGCGTCGCGAGCAGCGAACGCATCAAGAGCGGTTTCTACACCTCCCAATCGATGGAGCTCGTGCGTTGCGCTTGATTCATCGCCAACACGTCGCCGCTTCGCGCCGACAAGCGCCCAGCCATCCAGGCGACCCTCATGTCGATGAGGGCGCTTCGGACTCGGACGCAGCTGTGGGCTTCTCACCACGAGGGCGTCGGCGATGAATCAAGCTCGGAAGCCGCGCAGCGCAGCGGACTTCTGGCGCTCGCTCGGACCGAAGGCCTTGCCCTTCGCCGACGCGGCGAGCGCCGAGTTGCCGCTCGGTAGGCTGCTGCGCCTTTCGCTCTTTCAGGTGTCCACGGGCCTTTCGCTCGTGCTGCTCAACGGCACGCTGAACCGCGTCATGATCGTCGAGCTCGGCATTCCCGTCTGGCTCGTATCGGCGCTCGTCGCGTTGCCCATTCTCTTTGCGCCACTTCGCGCGCTGATCGGACACCGCTCGGACAACCATCGCTCGGTCTTCGGCTGGCGGCGCGTGCCCTATATTTGGATGGGCTCGCTCATTCAGTTTGGCGGCTTTGCGATCATGCCCTTTGCGCTGCTCGTGCTTTCGGGCACCGGCCAGAACACGATCCCCGGCATTGGGGAAGCGGCGTCCGGCGTGGCGTTTCTTCTCGTGGGCGCAGGCATGCACACGGTGCAGACGGCCGGCGTGGCGCTCGCCACAGACATCGCGCCAAAGGAAAGCCAGCCGCGCGTTGTGGCGCTGCTCTACGTGATGCTGCTCGTCGGCATGATGGCTGCGTCGCTTTTGATCGGTGGCCTGCTTCGCGACTTCGGCTATTCCCGGCTTGTTCAGGTCGTTCAAGGCGCGGCCGTCATCACCTTCTTCCTGAACCTCGTCGCCCTTTGGCAGCAGGAGCCACGCCGACGAAAGACCAAGGAAGAAGCGGAGAAGGAAGAGCCCGACGTTCCTTTTCTCCAGTCGCTCCGCGTGCTCACGCGCGACCGCAGCACCCGCCGCCTGCTTGTCGCCGTCGGCCTCGGCGGCGCCGGTTTCAGCATGCAGGACATCCTGCTGGAGCCCTACGGTGGCGAGCTACTCAACCTAAGCGTGTCCGAAACCACCGTGCTTACGGCGCTCATGTGCGGCGGCACGCTCGCGGGCCTCTACTTTGCCGCCCGCTCGCTTTCCAAGTCCGGCAAGCCCTACCGGCTCGCGGCTTTCGGTACGTTGATCGGCATCGTCGGTTTCACCGCCGTGGTCTTCGCCGCGCCACTCACGTCCGTCGCCATCTTCTGGGTGGGCACCGTGGTCATCGGCTTCGGCAGCGGCTGGTTCTCCGTCGGCACGCTCATCGCGTCGATGGACCTGAGCGAAGAGGGCCGCAGCGGCATCGCCATCGGCGCCTGGGGCGCCGTACAGGCGACCGTAGCGGGCGCCGGTATCGCCCTGGGCGGCGCGATTCGCGACGGCATCACGAGCCTCGCCACCGCCGGCTCACTTGGGCCGGGACTCACCTCCTCGGCCGTTGGCTACAGCTTTGTCTACCACCTCGAGATCTTCTTGCTCTTCGGCACGCTCGTCGCGATCGGACCGCTGGTCCGCTCCGGCGAACGCGCTCCTTCCACCCGTTTCGGCCTCGCCGAATTGCCCAGTTAATCTGCTCGACTGTTTCGCTCAACTGTTTCGCTCAACGCGGAGTTCACCCATGTTCCTAGAGTTCACCCAATACATCGACCTCGCTCAGGTCTGCCTGTACATCTTCTGGCTCTTCTTCTTCTGCCTCGTCTACTGGCTGCGCAAGGAAGATCGCCGCGAAGGCTACCCGACGGAGGAGGACTATCCCCGCCGCATTGGCCGGACGACGAACATTCTCTTCCCGTCGCCGAAGACCTTTCTCACGCACGAAGGTGGGACCTATATGCCGCCCGACTTCGTGCGCGACGACCGCGAGATCAAGGCGAAGCGCGTAGCTCAGCTTCGCGGCGCGCCCTACGAGCCCGTCGGCGATCCCATGCTCGCGGAGGTTGGTCCTGGCTCCTACGCGGAGCGCCAGGACACGCTTGAGCTCAGCATCGAAGGTCACCCCGTGGTCGTGCCGATGCGCAAGGCCGAGGGCTATAAGGTGGCGGCCGGTCCGGACGTGCGCGGCTGGAAGCTCATCGCCGGCGACGGTGAAGAAGCCGGCGTCGTGACCGACATCTGGGTCGACATCGTCGACATGGTTGTGCGCTACCTCGAGGTGGAGATCGGCGAAGGCGACGAGAAATCGCTCCGCCTCGTTCCGATGCCTCTTGTGCGCGTGTACGGCGAAGAAGGCGTCGTAAAGACGACGGCCATCTACGCCAAGCACTTTGCTCAGGTGCCCACGACGAAGGAAGCGGAAACGATCACCACCCTCGAAGAGGAGAAGATCGGCGCGTTCTTCGCTGGTGGCCTGCTCTACGCCGACGAAGGCCGTCTGGGACCGGCCCTGTGACGTACGGACACTCGCACGGCGAACACGAGCCCTATCCGGGCCTTCCCGAAGCGCTTCCCGAGGGTGAGGAAGTGCTTTGGCAAGGTTCGCCCAGTTGGCGTGCGCTCGCCGTCCGGGTGTTTCGCGTGCGGCTCCTCGCGATCTACTTCGCTGTGCTTGCGATCGCGCGCGTGGTCTTTGGTTCGAGCGGCGCGCTTCCGGGCGTGACGCTCATGGTGCTCTTCTTTGGCGCCTGCCTCGGCGTGCTCACGGTGATGGCGGTGCTTCACCGGCGCGCCACCATCTACACGATCACGAACCGCCGCATCGTCATGCGCATCGGCGTGGCCCTTTCCACCACCTGGAACCTCCCTTTTCGCCGCCTCGCCTCGGCCGATCTTGCCCTTCACGGCGAAAAGGATGGCGATCTACTTCTCACGCTCGCGCCACCCAATAAGATCGGGTTCTTCCACTTTTGGCCGCACACGAAGCCCGGCAAGGTGCTTCAAGCCCAGCCCGCGCTGCGCGGACTTGCGAAGCCGAAGGAAGTCGCGCGGGTGCTGCGCGATGCAGTAGGGGAATGGTCGAAGACCGAAGCTGCGCTGGTGGAAACGGACGCGCTACCGGAGCCGGAAGCGGCGGGCGAAGCACGTCCCGTACAGCCAGAGCTCGCCGTGGCGAGGAGCTCGTAGGCCATGGGCCATCACCATGAGCAGCACGTACCCCGCTGGGTGATTGCGGCGGCCGCGTTGATGATGATCGCCACCATTGGCCTGGCGGCGCTCGGTCGCGCCCGGGCGACGTCGTCGAGTGACGCCGCACCCTCGGGCGAGCCCTACGCGGAGCTGCACGTGGAAGACCGTGAAAACGGCGAGGTCGCCTTCTTCAATGCGGCGGGCGACGAAGTGTGGGTCGTGCCGCAAGAATCCGGCGGCTTTGTGCGAGGCGTGCTTCGCGGCGTCTTTCGCACGCGCCGCCTCGAGTCTGTCGGGCCGGAGCAACCGCTCCGACTCTTTGAACGGACCGACGGCGAGCTGGTGCTTCGCGATCCGGCGACGGGTCACACCGTCGAGCTCCGCTCCTTCGGCCAGACGAACTACGAGAGCTTCGCCGCGATCCTCGCCGCGACGGAGGCCCGTCCATGAGCGCGAGTTTCACGGTCCCCTGCACAGTCCGAATTACCGTCACGGCGGAAGAACTGTCCGCGCACGTCGAGCTCGATGGCGATCCGGATATCGGCGCCGGCGATCGCGTGCACGTACAGGGCGAACCGATGCACGTGTCCTTTGGCGAATCGCGCGTGGAACGCCGCCAGGCCGTCGTCGTTCGCGCCAGCCTGCTCGGCCGGGCCTGGGCGAAGTTTTTGGGGCACTTCGAGTGCCTCGAGCTCCTCGAAGTGAGCTTCAGTGATCGGAGAACGTTATGAGCCCGAACCCGCGAATCCAAGCGGCCCCCGCACCCAATGCCAACACCGAAAAGGCGATTGAGTCCACCATGCTCAGTCCGCGTTTTTACACCACGGATGTGAAAGCGATGAATGAGCTCTCCGTCGACGCTGTGCGCGACGAATGGGAAGTGCTCATGGACGAGTTCAAACAGGACCGAAACAAGGGACACTTCAAACGCGACGGCGAATGGGACTTCGACGTCAACGACCTGCCGGAGGAGCTCCGGAAGGAGTTCACGGACTTTTTGGTCAGCTCGCTCACGTCCGAGTTTTCCGGCTGCGTGCTCTACGCCGAGCTCAACAAGAAGGGCTTCGACCCGGACATGAAGAAGCTCTTTGCGTACATGGCCCGCGACGAGGGCCGGCACGCGGGCTTCTTGAATGAGGTACTCGAAGAGTTCGATGTGCGCGTCGACATGGGCTTTCTAGCCCGGGAGAAGGAGTACACCTACTTCAAGCCGAAGTTCATCCTCTACGCCACGTACCTCTCCGAGAAGATCGGGTACGCGCGGTACATTCGAATCTTTCGGCAGCTCGAAGCCCATCCAGAGTTTCGCTTTCATCCGATCTTTCAGAAGTTTCAGCGCTGGTGCGAAGACGAGTTCCGCCACGGCGAAGCACTTGCGCTCGTGCTTCGCGCGAACCCCGCGTTGCTCCAAGGCCGCAACCGCCTTTGGATCCGGTTCTTTCAGCTCGCCGTATTCACGACCATGTTTGTGCGCGACCACAGCCGCGTCGCCTTTCACGAGGGCCTCGGCGTCGATCCCGAGGAATACGGCATGGACGTCTTTCGCATCACGGCGGAGATTTCGAAGCAGGTTTTTCC
>JBCCRV010000280.1:0-8930 GCA_039201085.1 Myxococcota bacterium
CGGACGAGCTGCAGCGGCCCAAAGGCGAAGTTCTTCATCGGCTCGAGCGCCCGGCCCGCCTCGAAGCGCGGGGCTTCGGGGCCGAAACACGTCGCCCCCGGCCATCGTGCAGCGGCTGCGTTGAAATGCAGATGGTGGTACCGGTTCGGCGCGACGATCGCGCGCACTTCGCCGAGCGCGTCGATGGCTGCCGCGCGGGCGTCGTCGATGGCGATCGGCGACCAAAGGGCCACCTCGCCCTCGTGCACAAACACGCTCATACGCAGTGGAAAAATGATGCCAAAGGTGCGGAGCCGGCCGCGCGCTTCGTACAGGCCTTCGGCGATGGGGGTCAATTCGCTCATGAACCGAAGCTGGAGCTGGAATGGAATATAGTCAAGCATGCTTGACTATATTCCATTTGCTAGCGATAGTCGTACACGTGCCGAAAAAGCGCCGCCCCTTCGATCGGAAACGCCTGGCCGCAGCCAAAGCGGGCGTCACTTCCGAGCTGCTCTTTCGCGCCGCCCGTCGACTGAACGAACACGCCCTTTCCTTGCTTCCTCCCGGGCCGGGCCCCACCCCGCGGCCCGCCCATATGGCGCTCTTTCCGCACATCGAGCTCGAAGGAACGCGTCCCTCAGCGCTGGCCGAAGCGCTGGGCATCAGCAAGCAAGCCGTCGGGCAGCTCGTCGACGACCTTCAAGCAATGGGCATCGTCGAGCGGCGAGCGGACCCGACGGATCGACGCGCCCGTCTCGTGTGCTTCACCGAGGCGGGCTTCGAGTCGATGCTCCAGGGTCTCGAGCACCTGCGCGCCATGGATCGCTGGATGCGCGAAGACCTCGGCGACGACCTCGACGCCCTTCATGACATTCTCGAGCGCATCGTGAAGCGGCTCGATGAAGTCGAGTAGCGCTCCATCGAGCCCTCGACACGCTTTCGAGTGACGCTGTATCGAGCGCTCGACAACGTGGGGTGGTGCTTCATCGCGCGCATCACGATTTCGAGTAGGGCTTCGGCCGAGAACCGAACGACGTGGAGCCGCGCTTCAGTCGAAGGTTCGACGACGTGGAGCCGCGCTTCAGTCGAAAGCGCGACGACGCTGACGCAGGAACGCCTCGACCGCGTCACGAACGCGCTCCCGTTCGCTCAGCACGATGAAGTGGCCAGCGCCGATGACGCGCGCCTGCGCGCCAAAACGCGCGGCGTACTCCCGCGGAACGCGCGACGGAAACATGCGGTCGTCCCGCCCGTAGAGCACGAGCGTGGGCACCCGGGGATGGGACGCCCGCCGCGCGGCGCCGCTAAGCAGGATCAAGCCATCGATGTGCCCACGAAGCCGGGGCGCGAGCATCGCCGCGCCCCTAGCCCCCGCACTCAGGCCGACGAGTACAACCGGTCGCGTCGCCCCTTCCAGGCTCTGCCGCACGATGGCTGGGCCTTCCCCTTCGTGCCAACGGCCATTCAAATGCGTGCTCGGACAGCGCGTTTCCCACGAGACGCGCCTAGCGCTCTGCGCAAGCTCCCAGCAAATGGCGCTCACGTGGCCGCCAAACCCATGAAGAAAAACAAGCGTCCCTTGGCTGGTGGGCGCGTCGTCCTGAAGCATGTCGAAGCTCTCGGCGGACTGGCCGAGGAGTAGCGTGGAAAGCAGCGGCGATGAAGGCGTGGCGCCCTCCCCGTTCATCGCGTCGTAGGATTCATTGAAGAGCCCCGGCAGTGCATCCCCGCGCGGCGGAAGAACGCCCGCGAGGCGAAAGATCCGGGACGCACCAACACTCATATCGCGCTCGTCCACAAGACGGGCCAGCCCCCATCGAAGGGCACTTGCTTCCCCCACCACGTCGTGGCGCAAGGGCGCATCGGAGGGTCGCGCGACGCGCACAAGCGCCGTCACTATGAACAGCAAAAGGCCGACCCAGCGCAGCGCGCGGGCGACCTTGCGGACGCTGGCCAGGCCCACCCACATCAGCAGCAGCGAGACCAAATACGCGAAGCCGCTCACGGAGGGTGGACCGAGGACACCCACAATCACGATGGGCAGCACCACCAGGCCGGCCAATACCCAGAGCACACGCCGAACGAACGCCTTCATCGTCGACGAACCCCTGAAAGCGTGACCCGATTCCCAGCGGCCTAAATCTTCTGAACGCTTGCACCAGCCTTCATGCTCACTGCGCCGCTGCCGAGCGCCACAGGTCCGTCGCTCGTGGCCGCAAGCGGCGAGACCGTCTCCTTCGACGATGAACTGGACGGTTTCCGCGAACTCCTGGCCAAGGCGCGCGAATCCGTAGAGCTCCCCAACTTCCCGTAGGCACGTTCTCCGGCCGTGCACGCGCGTGGTAAGTTCCGCGCATGGTTCGAGGGATTCTCATCACGTCGCTGCTGTATGCGGCCGCGTGCGGCGACGACAGCCTATCGGGCGACGCGGGCAATGAGACCGGCCCTGCGGACGCGGCAACCGATGTAAGCGAGGACGCCGCCGAGGACGGCGAAGCGGCGGACATGAGCGAACGCGACATGCTCGACGCCGAAGCCGGCGTCGACGCAACCGATGCGGCCCTGGCCGACGTAAGCGCGATGGACATGATGGACGCGGGAAGCGTCGAACCCGATGCGGCGTTCAGCGGGGAGCGTCCGGAAGCCGTCCGCTTTGAGGCGCCGGACGGCGCGTTCCGCCGGCTCCCCGACACCGACGAGTTCACCGACTTTGCGGTGCAGCGAAACTGGCTTCAAATCCTTCCCCTGCGGAACGCGAACTTTCCGGCCGACGTCGACTACTGCACCGCCGGCAGCGACACCGCGCTCAACGACCTTCAGCAGTTTGCGCGCGCCGCCCTCGAAGCCTCTGTAGAGCCATGGCTCTACGACATCACGTTGGAAACCATTGCCGAATCCGACGGCGAATCTGCGTACGAGCTATGGGTCGACGGCGAACGAATCGGCGCCTTTTCAAACCCCGTCACGGCGGAAACGCCGGGCCTCGAAGACATGGAACCGTTCCGCTTCACCTTCGAAGCCGTTCCGATCTTCGAGGGCGCGCAAATCGAAGTTCGCGCACGGGCCCACAGCAACCTCACCCTCCTCGAAGGCGCCGCCTGCCGTGAGTGGGATGAAACCTACGCCTGGGCCCGCGGCCGCTGGGAATCGCTCACCTTCGCCCCCCGCGAACTCGACACCCGCTAGGCACGTGGAGTGTAGACGTCTTTCGCGCGCATGCGGTTCAACAACCGCCTGCGGCAGGACCCGCTCGCACTCCGGGTATACTTTGGGCCGGTTCGTAACAGGTGTCGTTCGAGGATTCGACGGCTAACGACCGATACCAAGCTCAGCGAGCGCAGCGCAGCGGCCTTCACGAATTGTCTCCACGTTTTGCGGACTCGCCTGAAGAAGCCGTATGGCCGGCAGTTGCGGCCAGCTGTCGAGCGCGCGCCCGTTGCGGGCGAACGCGACCCACTGGGAGCGCATCAGTTCGCCGAGGCGAATGTCTGCGTCCACCGGCGTGTACCTCGCAAGCGTGCTCCATCCGTCGAAGAGCGGGAGGAGCTCCGCCCCGTGCGGCGCACCAAGGGCAGACGCGGGGCCGCTGAGCGTGTGCACATAATGATAGCTATAGGCCGCTGCGCCGGCATCTGCCGTGATCTGCGCGAACGAAAGCGCCGGACAAATGAAACCCACGTCGCTGAACAGATGCTCGTACGCGGCCTTCGCGTTTTCGAATCCATCGACTGGGTAGAGCGCCAGAATCGCGTCTTCCCGTGCGGGGCCGAGCGTCGAACGCACCAAAGCGCGGTACGCGGCTTCGTCAGGCACGGGCACGGCGGTCACGAAGGAATCGGCCTCGTCCGCGTTCGAACCGCTGATGACGGCCCGCACGGGCGCGCGCCCGCTTTCGATTCGCGCAAGGGGTGATTCCGTGAAATGCACTCCGTCGATGTTCGGTCCCAGGTCGGGCAGGCCGAGGCCCGACGATTCCGCCATAAACTGCGCATCGACCAATGACTCTGCGCTCAGCTCACGCAAGCACCGCCGAGTTTCGGCTCCGTCCGCATCGGTGCATCCAGCCGCGGCCACCACCGCTTCGGCAATGCGCTGCGCGCTTTGGCGAGTTGGCGTGCTCTCCCGCAACAGGGGCCAGTTTTGGCAACCACCGCCGCTTTGAATGATCGAACGGGCGAAGAGCGCATCCGCCGCGGGCATGCCCATGAGGGTACAAGCCGACGCACCGCCCGCGGATTCGCCAAAGACGGTCACGTTGGACGGGTCGCCGCCAAAGCGCGCGACGTTGCGCTGTACCCATTCGAGCGCCGCGATCTGATCGAGCATGCCGTAGTTACCCGCGACGCCGGCTTCATCCACCAGCGCGTCGCTTGCAAGGAAGCCGAGCGCGCCGACGCGGTAGTTGATCGAGACCACCACCGGCCCCGATCGGACAAACGGTGCACCGTCGTACAAAGGCTGGGTCGCCGATCCCTGAATGAAGGCGCCTCCGTGAATCCACACCATCACCGGATGGGGCCCGGGCGCGACCGGCGCCCACACGTTGAGCTGGAGGCAATCCTCGTCGCCGATGAACGCGGACCTTGTACGGTCTCGCTGCGGACAAGCAGGGCCAAACTCCGTAGCGTCTACGCGGTCCGCCCACGGCTCGACGGGCTGGGGAGCAGCAAAACGCCGCGCACCGGTAGGCGGCAGCGCAAACGGAATACCAAGGTAGCGAAGTACGTCACCGTCGACCGCTTCGCCGCGAATCGGACCGCTGTCCAGCATTACGTCCGCCGTCAAATCGGACGACGGCCCCACTTCGCCTTGGTCGTTCTCGCCAGCGTCCCTGCCCGCTTCGGGCGTCCCGTCCAGCGCCCCGTCCGACAACGCATCCATAGAGCTGCCATCTACCGCACCGACGTCGACACCGACGCTCGCATCGTCTCCACACCCTGCTAGGCAGAGCGCCGCTGCCAACATCCATCGCATAGCAACAACGTAGCCCGCATCCACGGCGCAAACCACCGACACGCGGTCTCGACCCAGCATCACTTTCGTGGACGCGCGGTCGCGCAGAAGCTCTCGGTACACGCCTACGTCGACATCGATATCGAAGCCGGAGGAGGGCACGCTCGCACTCTTGAACGGCGTAGTCCGACGCCTTGCGGCCGCTTGGGCACACGGCATTGAACGCGCACCGAGAAATAAACGCCCCCCGCAGCTCTATTGATTGCCGCCAACGATGGGGTGGTGCCTTCGGCCATCGTATCGCAGCAACATTCAGCGACGTACCGAGCCGACGAGTTGACGCGCCCAAGTCAGCTCTCTCCAGACCGAGTTGACGTGCCCAAGTCAGCTCTCTCCAGAGATACTTGAACGTCGCCCGCGCCCGCGACATCGCCTGCGCCAACTCGAGATCGTCGGCTGGTGCATAAACGACGGGACTTGGACCTTCTCTGTTCATGGATACTCCGTCACTTCTAGAAGCGGGTTTCGATCGATCGTACTTCTTCAACGTTGCGGTGGATCGTTTCCGCTCGCATCGCCGGCGCCTTCTTCCGCGTCGGGTACGCCGTTCCCGTCTGAGTCCTCGTCACGAAAATCGGGCGTACCGTCACCGTCCGTGTCGGTCGGCGCCACCGTGCCGCCTCCCAGCCCTCGTTCTTCCGAATCCGGGCGGCCGTCGTTGTCCGAATCCGTGTCCTGGAAATCGGGCGTGCCATCCCCATCCGTGTCGACGCGGTCCTCCGCTCCCTCAAAGGCGTCGGAGATTCCGTCTTCATCCGAGTCGGTCCCGCTGAAAGGCATCACCCGCGGTGCCATGGTTGTTGCACCTCCTTCGCTGCACGCGGCAAAAAGAAGAAGTGCCCAGAGGAGGCCTCGTCTCACACGACGAGCGTAACGCGATATCGAACGCGCCGAGCGTCTTTCGCACGTACGTCGCCCAAGAACCGCTTTCCGCATGCCCACAGCGATTCCGGAACGTCATCCGTGCTGGGTAAGCGGACCGTGAACTGTCGACAGAATCTCAGAAAGGAAGTCCAGCGCAACGCGCACACGCGGGTGTCGCCGGCGAGCCTTGGTCGTAAGGGCGAAGATCGGTTCAGCGGCCGGCATATGATCCGGAAGCAAGGAGAGCAGTTCGCCGCGCGAGATCGCGCTTTCGCACATGAAATCGAATACCTGGGCGATGCCCAGGCCTGCGACGGCCGCGTCCAGCACCAGCGGACCTTGGTCGAGGCAGAGCCGGTTCCTCGTGGGCGCGACGCCGTCCGCCAGCGCGATCGGCTTAACCTTTCCGCGCGGCGTCCGAAACAGCACGGCATCGTGCTTCGCTAGGTCGGAACGTTCACGGGGCGTGCCGCGCGCAGCAAGGTAAGTCGGACTGGCCACCAGCCGCCACGACGCATCGCGCAGCTTCCGGCCGACGAGCTCCGAGTCCGTGAGGCGACCAATGCGAAGGGCGATGTCGACGTCTTCACGGACCAAGCGTACCCGTCGATCGGTTAAGCGCAGGTCCACCTCAAGACCTGGATAGCGGGCAAAGAAACGCGGAAGCGCTCGAACCATGAAGGCGCCGAACACGAAGCTCGCGCTGATTCGAACCTGACCTCGCGCCTCACGGCGCGACATGCCGATCTGCTCGCGCCCGGCCCGAACCTGCGCCAGCGCTTCACGGCAAGCCGCAAGGTAGATGGTGCCCTCCTGACTCAAGCGCACCTGTCGGGTGGTGCGGTGCAAGAGTGTCACCCCCAACTCAACCTCGAGACGCTTGATGGACCGACTTACCGAAGCCGGGGTGACGCCAAGCGCCTCCGCGGCGGCGCGAAAGCTCCGTCGCTCCGCCACTTCCACGAAGGGCAGCAGTCCATCAAACGGGTCGTCTATCACCATACGCCTCGGGTATCTCGATCATTCATTACTCACACGCAATTGAATCATCCATAACGTATCATTGTGCATCAGGGCGGCATGAATAAACGTGCTTCTAGCCTCTGGGCGAAAAGGAGAACGTTATGAAGATCGCTGTACTCGGAACCGGAATGGTGGGACACGCCATCGCGAAAGGGCTCTTGGCCTCTGGGCACCACGTTCGAATGGGCTCGCGAAGCGCCGCAAACGAAAAGGCGCTCGAGTTTGCAGGGAGCCACGAAAACGCGGGCGGTGGAACATTCGCGGACGCAGCCGCCTTCGGCGAGCTTGCCTTCAACTGCACCGCGGGCGCCCACACGCGGGCGGCCCTGGAGCTCGCGGGGGCCGAACGCCTCGCGGGCAAGGTGCTCATCGACGTCGCCAACCCGCTGGACTTCTCTGCTGGAATGCCGCCCGGTCTTACGGTGTGCAACGACGACTCGCTCGGCGAGCAAGTGCAGCGCTGGCTGCCCCAAACGCACGTCGTGAAGGCGCTCAACACGATGAACTGCGACATCATGGTGAACCCCGCATCGGTTCCCGGCGATCACGTCGTCTTCATTTGCGGCAACAGCGCCCAAGCTAAGACGGTCGCCTCGCGCTTGCTCGTCGACGACTTCGGTTGGCGCCCATCCCAATGCATCGACCTCGGAGGCATCGAACAAGCGCGCGGAACGGAGATGTTTCTCCCGCTCTGGCTTCGCATCTATGGCGCCGTGGGCCACGTGAACTTCAACATCGCACTGCCAGGCGCGCACTCATGACGCAACGGGTCGCCGTGGTCACCGGCGCCGGTCGGGGCCTTGGCCTGGCGACGGCGCGTGCATTGGCCGAACGCGGCTACGACGTGTGCCTCACGGCTCGTAGCCTGGCAAAGGCGGAGAGCGCAGCCGCACAACTTCGCGAGGACGGCGTCCGCCTCTCCGCAGCCGCCCTCAACGTGGCAGACGCCGCGTCCGTGGCGGCATTCTTCACCGACGTCATCGACGAAACACGCAGCGGCCGGATCGACGTGCTCGTGAACAACGCGGGTACGGTCTTCGAAGCCAGCGGCCCTGCCCTGGGCGTATCCGCCGAGACGCTCATGCGCTCCTTGGAGAACAACGTCGTCGGAGCCTTCCGCATGCTACGCGAAGCCCTCCCCCGCATGAACACAAGCGGATACGGGCGCATCGTGAACGTGAGCTCCGGCATGGGCAGCCTGACGGACATGGGCGGCAGTCACCCCGCGTATCGCATGGCCAAGGCAGCGATGAACGCCATGACCCGTATCTTCGCACACGAAGCGCAGGCCGATGTGCTCGTCAACGCCGTATGTCCCGGGTGGGTCCGCACCGACATGGGCGGCCCAAACGCAACCCGCTCCATCCCCGAAGGAACCGGAGGCATCGTATGGGCCGCCACCCTCCCCCAAAGTGGACCATCCGGCGGCTTCTTCCGCGACGGCGAACCCATCCCGTGGTAGCGCTCGCGAGCCTTCCCGGCAGAGGTGCCATCCACCGCCGCCGGTCGACCCCCCAAGTGCGCGCACACCAACATGATAGAAGCGTGCATGCGCGAACACCTGGCGGCCGCCGGCGGAAACTGGCGAACCGCCACCGTGACCCGCTGAAAAGCTCGCCGAATAGCACCGGCGCACCCTTTGCTCTGGCCCCCTTCGATGACGAAGGGAAACAAGCGCCAGCCCAAAAGCAAGAACGCACCGAAGCGGCGCGCCAAGAAGAAGAAAAGCGCGCGCCGCCAAATCGTGCTGCCAGGCCAAATCGTGTTCCTCACAGCGCGCGTCTCGCACCGCCGCTACCTCTTGAAGCCCACGCGCATGACGAAGGAAGCGTTCCGCTACCTGCTCGCCCACTACGCGACGAAGTGGAACATCGACATCCTCGCCATCTGCGTGATGAGCAACCATTGGCACATCATGATTCGGGACAACGACGGCAAGCGACCGAAGTTCCTGGCGGACCTGAACCGCACGCTGGCCCAGCACATCAAGACGACGTACAGCACCCGCGGCAACATCTTCCGCCCGAAGCCGAACCAGGTCGTCTGCC
>JBCCRV010000281.1:0-8929 GCA_039201085.1 Myxococcota bacterium
CCTTTCCTTCCGACGCCAAGCTGAGCCATGGGCCGCCCGCCGAGCCTACCCTACTAGAAGCGAAGACCCCCGCGCAGCGAAGCGCCGAGGGCCACGGCGCCGCCGCCGGTGCTGATCCACTGGAGCTCAGCGTCCCCGGCTTCCAGTGGATCAGCACCGGCGGCGGCGCCGTGGCCCTCGGCGCTTCGCTGCGCGGGGGTCTTCGCTTCTAGTAGGGTAGGCTCGGCGGGCGGCCCATGGCTCAGCTTGGCGTCGGAAGGAAAGGGGCCAGCAACCCGGATCCGGGCGTGCTGCCGATCAGCAGCACTTCCGCCATGATCGAGAGCGCCAAGGGAACGAGCGTGCAGAGCAGCGCGCCGCCCGTGCTGCAGCCGGCACTTTGGCGCGCCGCGGCCTGAAAGTTGAGCAAGAAAAGAAGGAGCGGCAGGGCCGCAAAGATCGCGTAGAGCATGGCCGCCGATTCCGGCAGCAAGTAGGCCGCAAGCGAAACCGGTAGGCCGAAGAGTCCAACCATCGGGGCGAGCCAACTTCGGTAGAGCACGATTCGCCAGGCGATGCGCCGCGCGGCGTCCTTCGACGCGGGCACGACGAGCGGGAGCGGGCTTTGCGCGTCCTCCTCTTCATCACGCTCGAGCTTGCAGAAGGCCGCCGCCAGGCTGGCGTAGGCCGCGCCAAAGAGCAGAAAGCGAAGGGCGACGAGCACGAAGCCCACGAGACCAGCGCGGGCGACGTCGAAGGCGAGCGCTGCCGATCCCACATCGTCCACCCGAAGCGCGCCGCCCGGGCCGAAGTGGAAGTGGTGCGTAAACGGGATCACACCGGAAGCGAAGGTAAGCGGCACGCTGATCAGCAGCGCAAAGACAACGGCGGGCCGAAGGGCGTCGCTCGCGCCGAAGCTCGCGCCCGTGCGAAGGGGCGAGAAGGCCATCGCCATCGTGCGAAAGGCGCCGCCGACGCGCTCGTCCGACGGGATCGTGATCGGGCCCTTGGACTCCTCGCGCGTCACGGGCCGAATCCTTTACGCGAAGCGATCACGGCGCAAGCACCCGTCGGTAGGGCTCGGTCCCTTCGTCCGGGCAGGTTTCAAAGCGAAGCTCGCCCTCGCTGCACCGGGCCCCGAAAACCTCGGCGCCGGGCGCCAGCTCGATGCAGGCGTCTTCAGCGGCGTCGCAGCGATCGAACCAAGCGAGCGCTCCAGCGCGCACCCGGAAGCGCACGGAATGCTCGCCTTGCACGCGAAGGCGCATTCGCCCCTCGATTGCTGAGAGCTGCACGTTCGGTTCGTCGTCGACGGGGGCGTCCGCCGGCGCCTCCTGCGCTGCGGGATCTTGGTTGGGCGTTTCACTGGCGGTCCGCGCCGGGGTCGCTTCTCCGCTGCACCCGAGGGTTAGAAGCAGCAAGGAGGATGCGACCCGCATGGTCGGAGCGTAGGCGATTCCAGGGGCGAGCCACACCTTCGAGTGCGGGCGTGCTGCCGAGCGTTAGAGGGCTTCCTCGGCGTTTTCGAAGGGTGTGGCGAGTCCGTCGGCGTTTGCCGGCGGGGCTTCGACGGGCGGTTCCGGAACCGCTTCGACGGGCGCTGGTTCTTCGGGTGCTGCGTCGACGGACGCCGGTTCGGCCGGTGGGGTGCCATCCGCTTCGTCGTAAGCCGCGTCTTCCTCGTACACCACTTCGTCGACTTCGGGCTCCGGCGCGGGCTCCGCCGCTTCAGGGGCGCCGCGCGAACCGGCGAGCAGGTCCACACGCACGCCGACGCCGGCGAAGAAGGCGTTGATCGCCGCCGTGTTGCGGCCGAAGATCGTGCGCGAGTAGGCGAGGTTGAGCTCCGTCGCGTCGCTGAGGCGAACGATGCCGCCGGCACCCACGTTCACGAAGTCGCGTTCGAGCCGGACCTCGCGGAGGTTGAGGTTGGTCAAGCCGTCGTAGTCGGCGGCCGGAAGGTTGGGGTCGACTGCGGCCACACTCACGCCGATCAGTTCGCCTTGGGTGACCGTGTGGGCGAAGCGCATCTCGGCGAAAAAGAGCAATCGCTGACCGATGGCTTGGCCGACCTTGAAGGCGCCCTGCACCTGGTCGCCGGCGCCGACGCGCAGGTTGTAGCCGATGTCGGCGCGAATGAACGTGCGCGTGGGAAAGCTGACGCCGAAGAGCAGGTTGAGGGCGATGTCGACCTGACCGTCGCCGAGCACCACATCGTCCGACACGTTTTCCGGTCGAGCGAAGCGCCCGGCGTTGGTCTCAAAGTCTTGGGCGCTCTCTGGGTTTTCACCGAAGGTGCCTTCAGGACCTTCGTAGCCCGTCGGTGTCTTGAGTACGCCTTCGAGGGCGAGGGCGACGGGCCAGCGAATGAGGTTGTAGCGCCCCATCAGCGTCACGTCGCCGAGGCCGCGGCGCGTGCGCGAAAGATCGATCACGTTTTCCTGAAAGAAGTCGCCGGCGGGCTCGCTCGTCGGATCGAGCAGCAGGATCACCGGGTCCGACGTGTAGCTGACGAGCCGAAAGGGCAGGCGAACCTCGAACTCGAGCCGGTCCGTGAAGCCCGCACGCAGGCCGAAGGTGATGCTGGAGGCGGAGAAGCGGCCCCGCAGGGGAAAGTTCTGGGAGCTCGTGTTGTCGTCGAGAAACTCCCGGCGCGCGAACTGGTAGTCGTAGGCCGCCACGAAGGCGAGCTCGCCCTGCCGCAGGGTCCAGGGCGACGCTTCGGCGACGCTCGACGCACAAAGAAGACCAAGGACGATGGCAGGAAGAAAGCGACGCATAAGAAAGAAGGGAACAGAGTTTAGAACGTGACAAACGATGGCCGCCGGGTGGGTTCCTCGGTCATGGCGGCCGGTCGAGGTTCGCTGCGCCGCATCGTCGGCCGGCGCTGCGCGGCCATGGACGCGGCCGGAGAAGCCGCGCGGGCGGGTGCAGCCGTTGCCGGCTCGGCGTTCATCGATGCGGCGTTCATCGATGCGGCGTTCATCGATGCGGCGGGCGAAGTCGTCGTGGCGGCCTGAGCGGCAACTGCGGGTGCGGGCTCGGCCTCCACGGGCGCGGGCTCGGCCTCCACGGGTGCGGGCGCTTCAGATGCACTCGCTTCCTCCGCCTCGGGGCCCGCCTCAGCGCTTGCGGCGCGCGCTGCCGTGGAGGGGGCGCCGGCGCGCCGGACACGCGTTGGGCGCCGGGCGGCAGACACGCGTGCGGCCCTTCGCTCGCTCGGTTCGCCCGATGGCGGGTCGTCGCCCGTCGGCAGGTCGCTGGCTTCGGGTAGGGCGCTGGCTTCCTCGGCCCTCGACCCCTCGTTCACGCTTGGCTCTCCTTCTTCGTTGCTCGCTACCTCGATGGGCGCTGCGCTTGCCGTATCGGCGTTTGCCGTCTCGGGGCTCGACGGCGAAGCGGCGGCGGCGGGTTCGTCGGGGCGTGAAATCCAGCCGTAGCCCGCAGCACCGACGACGACCACGGCGAAGAGTGCGCCGGCGATGAATCGCCACGGTGAGGGAGGCGGAACAGCCGTCACGACGCTCGTGCGGGACGACGAGGTGAGCGACTCGGGAGGAACAGAAGGGAGCTGGCCGGGGATGAGGCTCGGCGTGGCGGCGGGGCCCACCAAGCTGGCGAGCACGTCGTCGCGGCTGAGCAACGCCTGCAACTGGCTGCGCAACGCGCCGGCGTCCGTCGGCCGGCTCTTCGGGTCCTTCGTAAGGCAGCGATGCACCAGCGTGATGAGCTCGTGGTGCACCTCGGGGACGCGCTTGCCGAGCGGTGCCGGCGCCGACGTGCACGCCTGAAGTACGACGGCGTGCGGGCTTTCGCCGTCGAAGGGCAGCTCGCCGCAAAGGGCTTCGTAGAGCATGACGCCCATGGACCAAACGTCGGATGCGGGCCCCACCTTTGATGGCTGGGTGGCTTGCTCCGGGCTCATGTAGACCGGCGTGCCGACGGCGATGCCCGTCGCCGTTCGCAGCTTTTGCACGCCGGCCAGGTCCCGGGCCACGCCGAAGTCGAGGAGGCGCACGCCGCCGTCGTCCTCGACGAAGAGGTTCTCGGGCTTGAGGTCGCGGTGCACGACGTCGATGGCGTGGGCCGCGGCGAGCGGGTCGAGGCATGCAAGCAGAATGCGCAGCGCTTCGGCGCGCGTGTAGCCCGGTGAATCCCACCAGCTTTCCAGGTCCTTGCCGTGCAAGCGCTCCATCACGAGGTAGAAGCGCCCGTCGGTGAGCTGGCCGGCGTCGAACACCGTGGGCACACCCGGGTGGTCGATGCGGCCGACGACGGCAACCTCGCGCCGAAAGCGCTCCACGGCCATGTCGCCCGCTTCGGGGAGGGCGCTGAGCACCTTCACGGCGACCTCGCCCTGACCGTCCGATTCGGCGGCGTAGACGAGCCCCATCGAGCCGCGGCCGATCTCGTCGACGAAGGTGTACCCCTCAAGATGGGGAAACGGGCTCTGCTCGGCGGCGTTCACGCCGGCGCTCCGGCGGGGATCGCCAGCGCAACTCTGGAACGAATCCCCCTGCGACGTCGACCTTCCCCAAGCACAAGAACCTCTGCGAGAAGGGCTTAGGGCCGACATGGCGAATTGTCACGGCTGGTCAGCTTCGACGCTTGCCGATCCTCTGGCTGCCAACCTGGTCTGGAGCCAGCCCCGCAGTGCGCCTGCACTGGGGGGCCCCTTCGTGTCCAGCTCGTAGCTTTCTCCGCCGGCTTCGAGCACGTAGCGCTGCCGCTCTTCGGCTTCGAGGACGGCGATCCCATCGACCAGCTGGCGCGCGTGCACCTCGGCTTTCAGCGTCCACGCGTCACCTTCGACCCGTAGCCAGTTCTGCTGCCACAGGGCCTCCGTTCCGCCGGCGGCGGGCCGGCGCGCGTCCGCCACGGCCATGTCGTAGGCGTTGAGCTCGACCCAGACTTTGAGCGCTGCGCCTTCGGGGGCCAGCGCGGCGATCGCGAGGAGCACGTCCAGGCGGGCGTCGTCCTCCAGCTCCGGATCGAGCGTGGAGGTGTAGTAGACGGCGACAAAGACCAGGAACGCGAGCACACCGAGGGTCCAGATCTTGCCGGCGATCAACAGTCCGGCGCAGGCGGCCGTTCCGACGCCGGCAAACGCGCAGCCCACGCGCCGGCGCGTGGCGTGGCGCTCGCCGCGCGCCTTCAACTCGCCCGCCAGCGTCTCGAAGGCCCGGCCTTCTGCCTCGCCCTCGATCACCGTGTCGTTCAAGCGCGGCGCGTCGCCCGTCACGGCTCCCGGCACCGAAAGAAACGGGCGAAGACCGCGTTGTCCGTGCCGTACACGACGGCGTAGTCTTCGCCGTGCCGCGCCACGCGCGGCGCAAAGGCCGGGGCCGCCATCACGAGGGGCTCGCCCCAGCTGTCCGGCGCGCTGCGGGGCGCGGCAAAGACCGCCAGCTCCCGCGGCGTGTCGCGCGCCTCCGCCGTCGAGCGCGACGCCGCGTACACGATCACCGTGTCGCTCGAAGTGGCGTCGACGTGCAGCGGCCCATAGCCGCTCGAAGGCACAAGCGCCTTCGGCGGCTGGGCCGGGTCGTCCGTGCGCACGAAGCCGACGGCGGTTTTCGCGCCGCGCCCGACGGCGGTGTACGCCACCGCGAAGCCTTCGCTTGCTTCCGCCAAGGCAAGACCGGCCGGATCGAAGAGGTTGGCGATGGGCACGAGCACCTCCGCGTCGGTGATCGGGCGCGCACTGCTCGCCCGCACGGCCATGAGCTGGGATGTGCCTTCACGCGGGTCGAGAAAGGCAAGCCGGTCGGCGATGAACACCGGCGCTTGTGCGCTCCCGGCCGCTGGCGTGACGTCGTAGACGGCCGTGCGTTCGCCGACGGCGTTCGTAACGACCACCCGAACGCGCGATCGCTCGTTCGAGCCGTCCGTAAAGGCGACAAGGGCGCCGCCGCCAGAGCTTCGCACGGCGGGCGAAAAACGTTGGTCTGTGCCCGTGTCGAGGCTGCGCAGCGCGCTCTGCCGACCCGCTGGGTGCACCCGCGCGAAAAGTACACGGGCGCCCAGGTCCGTCGCCGCAATGCCAAACGAGCCATCCGCGAGCCGCCCAAGTCCCGGTGGTGCGACCCGCGGCGTGCGGAGCGGGCGCTCGAGGTCGGCCCGGTAGAGGGGGCGCGGCGCACTGCCCGGTTCAACGCGCACGGCAAAGAGCTCCTCGCCCTCCTCTTTACGTGCGTAGCCGGCGACGACGAAGCCGTCGTCGCCCGCGTCCACCACTTCTGCGAGACCGCCGCGGGCCCAAAGGCGCGTGGGCTCGCCCGTGTAGAACGCGCAGCCGCCAGCCGGAACGTCTGCGGGCGGACCGCTTGCTCCGGCGCCATCGTCAAAGGTGGATGGATCGTCCAGGCCAGCCAGCGGGTCGTCGCCGTCCGGCTGCGCCCCCCGCTCCCCTGGCGTAATCGCTGTTTGCTCGGTGCGGCCCGCGGCTTCTTCGGCAGGTGAACTGGGCTCGCTGCAACCAACGGCTACGGCCAAAAGTACGACACCGCGTAGGCACATAGCGTGGAAGGTACGCGGCCGCGCCCTCGGCGTCATGCTTCCGGTGCGCTGGGCATCGCACGAACGGATGTCGATTCCGGCACCGCGACGTCTCCGGTTATTGGCGTTCGGGTTGGTCTCGATGCGGACTTTCACTTTCGGCGTTTCTTTTTCGGGTGGACCCTAAGTGCTGAGGGCCTCTTGCACGTTCGCAACGCGTTTGACAATCCGCTCCGCGCTTCGCTGCGCATTCAATCGAACGTCCAGCCCTGGGTTCGATTCGGCTTTACCTTCGGACACTCGATTCACGCGCGTCCTCCGCCGGACCCGTAGAACGGCGCACGGCCGATTTCCATCGACGGAAGCAGAAAGCTGGATCAGCCTTCGATCCGTGCGCGCGTCGGACTACCTGGGCCCCCGCGGCCCGCTCGAGGCGGCGCTCGAACGCTACGAGCACCGTCCCAGCCAGATGGCGATGGCCGATGCCGTCGAAGAAGCGCTCCGGCACCGGGGCGTGTGCTTGGTTGAAGCGGGCACGGGGACGGGCAAGACCCTCGCCTACCTGGTACCGGCGATCCTCTCCGGGCAGCGCGTCGTCGTCTCCACGGGCACACGTGCGCTGCAGGATCAGATCATGTCGCAGGATCTGCCTTTCCTCGAGCGGCACCTTGGTGTGTCCTTCGACGCCGCGTGCCTGAAGGGGCTCTCGAACTACCTGTGTTTGCGCCGCTTTGAAGCGTTCAAACGAAGCGCCGCCGCGGGCGTGGCGCCGCTCTCACGCCAGCTTCCGGTGATCGAATCGTTCCGGCAACGGTCCGCATCGGGACAGCGCTCGGATCTGCGCGAGCTGGAAGAGGGCGCCGCCGCTTGGGCCTACGTGCAGTCCGGTTCGGACACGCGCATCGGCCAGAAGTGCACCTACTACGAAAGCTGTTTCGTCACGAAGGCGCGCCGCGCCGCCGACGCCGCCGACGTGCTCGTCGTGAACCACCACCTCTTCTTTGCGGACCTTGCGATGCGCGGACCGCACGGCGGCCAGGTGCTTCCCGATTACGACGCCGTCATCTTTGACGAGGCGCACCAGGTGGAAGACGTCGCCACCCAGTTCTTCGGAACGCAGGTGTCGACGGGGCGCATCGAACGGCTCGCCCGCGACGCCGAAGCCGTGCTGGTCAGCGGCGGCGGCGACGAAAAGCCCGCGCGTCGGCTGCGAGACGCGGGCGAAGCCTTCTTTCTGGCGCTGCCGGACACGAACGAATCCCGCGCGACGCTGCCTCGTGAGGTGTTCGACGACGCCCTCGAAGCGCGTTTCTTCGCCCTCGACGACGCCCTCGAAGCGCTCGGTGCCCACTGCCGTCTCAAGCGCACGGACGGCGCTGCCCGCGCCGGTGCGCGTGCGATGAGCGGCGAATCGCTCGGTCAGATGGCTCGGCGCGCCGGCGCGATGCGTGACGACCTCGCGCGCATTGCCGACGGCGCTGGAAGCCGCGCCGTACCTTGGATCGGCCGGCGCGGCCGCGGTGTGACGATCGGCGTGAGCCCCGTGTCCGTGGGCGACGTGCTGCGCCGGGAGCTCTTCGAAAAGACGGAGAGCGTCGTGCTGACCAGCGCGACGCTCACCACCGCTGGAAGCGGCGAGGCGTCGCCCTTTCGGTTTTTGAAGCAGCGCCTCGGCATCGACTTTGAAGTCGATGAGTTCGCCCTGCCTTCCCCCTTCGACTACGGCGCCCAGGCGGGTCTCTACCTAGCGCGCGACCTTCCCGAGCCGCGGGACCCGCGCTTTTTGATGCTCGCTGCGGAGGAAGTGCTTTCGCTCGTCGACATCACCGGCGGCGGCGCCTTTGTACTCTGCACGTCGCGCCGCGCGATGCACGCCCTTGCGCAGGACTGTCGACCGGTGCTGCACGACCGAAAGCACCCGGTGCTCGTGCAGGGTGAGGCGCCGAAAGCGAGCCTTCTCGAGCGTTTTCGCCAGGCTGGCGACGCCGTGCTCTTCGCCACCGCGAGCTTTTGGGAGGGTATCGACGTGCCCGGTAGCGCGCTGCGTCTCGTGATCATCGATAAGCTGCCCTTCTCCGTGCCGTCCGATCCGCTCGTGCAGGCCCGCTGCGAAAACCTTGAAGCGCAGGGCGGCAAGCCCTTCATGGAGCTGCTCGTACCGCAGGCGGCCCTGTCCTTGAAGCAGGGCTTCGGTCGGCTGATTCGCTCCCGTCGCGACCGCGGGATCGTGGCCCTGCTCGACAGCCGGGTGCTCAAAAAGGGCTACGGCCGTGTATTTCTCGACAGCCTGCCGCCGGCGAGCCGCTGCCACAGCTTGGACGAAGCGCGCGCCTTTTGGGCGAGCATCTCCGGCCACTAGACCCAATGCCATTCACTTCGTGGCTCATGGAACTGAAAGCGTTCGCGCGAGCGTGAAGAGTGGGCGTGCGTGGAGAGTGGGCGTGCGCGTGGA
>JBCCRV010000282.1:0-8928 GCA_039201085.1 Myxococcota bacterium
TGCACATGGCGCCGGCCTTCGGCGAAGACGACTTTCGCGCGTGCAAGGCCGCCGGCCTTGGCTTCCTTCAGCTGGTCCTTCCCGACGGCACGTTCGCGCCCGAGGTCACGGATTTTGCCGGGCGCTTCTGCAAGGACGCGGACCGCGACATCATTCGGCACCTTCGCAAGGCGGGCCTGCTCTTCAAGGAAGAGGTCTACCGCCACGAGTATCCCTTCTGCTGGCGCAAGGACACGGACCCGCTGATCCAATACGCGCGAAAGAGCTGGTTCATTCGCACGACGCGCGAAATCGAGCACGTGAAGGCGAACAACCAACAAGTGAACTGGGAGCCGGAGCACATCAAGGACGGGCGCTTTGGCCAGTTCCTCGCCGGCAACGTCGACTGGGCCCTGAGCCGTGAGCGCTTCTGGGGCACGCCCCTGCCGATCTGGATCAACGACGTGACGGGGGAGCAGGATGTGGTCGCGAGCGTCGAGGAGATCGTTCAGCGCAATCCCGAGGCCTTTGCCCATTTCGACGCCGCAAAGGCGAAGGACCCGACCCTCAAAGACGACCTCATGGTGCACAAACCGTGGATCGATGAAGTCACCTGGACGAAGGATGGCGAAGAAGGCGTCTACCGCCGCGTGCCCGAAGTCATCGACTGCTGGTTCGACAGCGGCTGCATGCCCTTCGCCCAGTGGGGCTACCCCCATAAGAACCGCGAGGCCTTCGAGGCGAACTTTCCGGCGGACTTCATCACCGAAGCCGTCGACCAAACGCGCGGATGGTTCTACTCGCTGATGACGATCAGCACGTTGCTCTTCGACGGTGCGGTGGATCGGAGTGGCGCTACGCAGGATCCGAGCAACGTTCCGACGCCCGAGGGCGCCCATCCCTTTCGCAACTGCGTGGTGCTGGGCCTGCTCACGGACGAACACGGCATCAAGCAGTCGAAGTCCAAGAAGAACTACACGGACCCGATGCTGCTCATGGAGCGCAGCGGCGCCGACGCGATGCGCTGGGCCCTCTATTCGGCGACGGTGCCCGGCCAGAACACGCGCTTCTTCGAGCGCGCCGCCACGGACGCCGTGCGCGAGTTTCTGCTCAAGATCTGGAACGTATACAGCTTCTTCGTCACCTACGCGAACATCGACGGCTTCGGCCCCGGGTCGGATGCACCCGCGCCCAGCGAGCGAAGCGACATGGACCGCTGGATCCTCGCCGAGCTGGACGCGACGACGGCCGCCGTACGCAAGGAGCTCGATGGCTTTCGAAGCCATCTTGCGGTGCGCCATATCCAGCGATTTGTCGACGGTCTCAGCAACTGGTACGTGCGCCGAAGCCGCGCCCGCTTCTGGGCCAGCGGGGACGGCGACGATAAGCGCGCGGCGTTCGCGACGCTTTACGAAGTGCTTCGCGAGCTTACGCAGATGATCGCGCCCTTCGTGCCCTTCATGGCCGAATCGCTCTACCAAAACCTCAAGGGCGAGGGCGATCGCGAGTCCGTTCATCTCGCCGAGTTCCCTGAAGTTCGCGAAGGACGGGACGACGCCGAACTGCGCGCGGCGATGAAGCGCACGCGCGATATCGTGGGCCTTGGTCAGCGGGTTCGCGCCGAAACGCGCATCAAGGTTCGCCAGCCGCTGAAGAGCGCGATCGTCGTCGTGGCTACGGACGAAGAGCGGCAACGCCTCGAGCAGTTCGCCGACGCGATTCGCGGCGAACTGAACATCGAACGGCTCGACTTCACGGA
This sequence comes from Myxococcota bacterium, assembly GCA_039201085.1. Classification (GTDB taxonomy): domain Bacteria; phylum Myxococcota_A; class Polyangia; order Polyangiales; family Houyiibacteriaceae; genus JBCCRV01. The sequence goes on from JBCCRV010000282.1 coordinate 1,739, forward strand.
CCAGCCGCGCACCTACGTGGACTTCACGCTCGTGCCGAACTTTCGCGCCCTTGGGCCGAAGCTCGGCAAGCGCATGCCCCTTTGCAAGAAGGCGCTGGGCGCCGCCGATGGATCGGCGCTGCATCAGGAGCTCGAGGAGAAGGGCGTGATTCAGCTGCCCCTTGAAGACGGCACCACGATCGATCTTGGTCCCGAAGAAGTGCAGATTCGGCTGGAAGCCAAAGAGGGCTTCGCCGCCGCCGCCAGCCACGGCGAGGTCGTTGTGCTCGACACGCAGATCGACGAGCGCCTAAGGCGCGCGGGCCTAGCCCGCGAGTTCATCAGCCGCGTGCAAAAGCAGCGCAAGGAGCAAGACCTCGCCTTCGACGCCCGCATCGCGCTCACGGTGCAGGCCGAAGGCGCGCTGGGCGCTGCGCTGCGCGAGCACGAAGCCCACATTATGGGCGAGGTGCTCGCCGTTCGCCTCGTCCAGTCCGATCCGGGCGAATCCGCGCTCGATGTCCACATCGACGACCAGGCAGCACGATTCAGCCTCAAGGCAGTCTGAGGTCGTAGCTATGCTGTTGCCCAAGGGCCGAAGCCGCTAGCATGTGCCCGTGCGTATTCTCTGTCTCCTTCTCCTTGGATGTGCCGCGTCGAGCGTCGACGTCTTCGGCTCCGCAGCGGATACGCCCGCGGCAGACGCCACGGCCGATACGCCCACCGCAGACGCCGCAGCCGATACGCCCGCCGCAGATGTGGGTGCTGACGACGCAACGACCGCAGACGGTGGCATCGTGGATGGGGGCGAGGTCGACGCTGTGGGACCCGAGGTCGGTCCGGATGGGTGCCCAGCCGTCCCCCCCAGCGTCGATTGCGTCCCGGTAGAAGAGTGCGACGGCGCTCGGCCGATCCTCGAATGCTACCCATGCGGCCCGGGAGACATCCTCGCGGAGGATTGCTCGGACCGGACCTGCGAAGAAGATTGCACCCTCGGTTGGGCCGATTGCAACGCCTGCGGGCAAGACTCCGGTGGGCGGATCGCCGCGGTGGTCGCGTTTAACGACTGCGACAGCGATACACGCTGTGGAAACGTGCCCATCCCCTTGCGCTTCATCCCAGACTGTTCCGACGGCGTCTGCTTCGTAGCGACCGACGACGTTGAGGAGTGTGGCGATAGCGACGACTGTTCCTTGCTCTCCATTCCCAGCCCGTCGGGTACGCGATGTTCCTTCGAGCGCATCGCGGTTTCCAACCTCGCCTTACCAGGCGACGATGACGACGTCATCGCACTTCAGACCGAGCTCTGCCGCCAAAACCGCGAATGCTGCGAAGAAGAACGGGCCGACTTCGCGGAGCGTGCCATACCCTTCTGTGACGGTGGACGCTGTCGCTGGCGGGCCGAGGAGTGACTCGCTGATGCGCGGCCCCGTGCTCAACTAAAGGCGCCGGATACTCACCCTTCGCTCGTTTCGGGCGAAGCGCTAGCGAGCCTTCGCCACGCAAGCGCCGTAAGCGCCAACCCAAGCACACCGATGAGCTGGCTCGTGCTCAGTCCGAGCAGGGCGCCGCGGTCGTCCGCGCGAACGAACTCGAGCATGAAGCGCAGCACGGCGTAGAGACCAATGAAGCTCAGCATCACCTGCCCGTCGAAACGTTTACGCGGTCGCATCCAGAGGACGCAAAAGGCGAAGATCAGGAGGCACCCGAAGGCTTCAAAGAGCTGCGCCGGATAGACGGGCAGCGACTCGAGCGTTGGAGCATCCAGCAGGCCCGCCTTCCACTGCGATTCGCTTGCGGCGCTCCATGCAGGAAATCGAACGGCGAGCGCATGGTCCGCGTCACAGACGCTGCCGAAGCAGCAGCCGCCCAGAAAGCAGCCGAGCCGCCCGAAGAAGAGCCCCAGGGGGATCACGCTGCCGGCGATGTCGACGCCGCGCATGACGGGAAACCCCGACTTACGCAGGAAGTGAACGCCGTAAATGCCGGCGCTGATCAGCCCGCCATAGTACGCGAGGCCACCGCGCCAAAAGGCCGCCCACGCGAAGCAGTCGCGCCCGGGCGGCCGGCAGGTTTCACCGTCCCAAACGCCTTCGATCGCGGCGCATCGACTCTCCGTGACCTGCCACTCGACCTGGCTCGGGTCGGTGCAGAGGTGCACGTAGTCCCAGAAGTAGCCGTCGGCGATCACGTGCAGGATGCGACCGCCGATGACGCCCCAAATGAGCGCGAAGAGACCGAGGTCGATCATCGTGTCGTGGTCGAGGCCGATGCGGCGCGCTTGACGCTGACTCAGGTAGGTCGCGAGGCCGAAGCCGACCATCAGCAGGGTGAAGTACGCCGGCAGGGGCTCTTCGAAGAACCATAGGTTCTTGAAGATGCCCCACCCTCGGACGTCCCGCAGCAGGTCGGGGTACATCAGTGCGCCCCTTCAACGCGCGCGTTTGCTCCGCGACCGTGCGGCGCATCGAAACGGGACTCGACGCGAAGCCCCGCGGAGCGCGTTCGGGTCGGCAGCGCGCAGCCCATGGACTTAGGCGGGCGAAGCTTCCGCGTCGGCCGCTTCGGTCTCCGCCTTCGCCGCCTTCTCGCGCCTTCCTTCGAGGAAACCATCGATAAGCAGCAAACCGACGCCGATGCTGATCGTGATGTCCGCAACGTTAAAGGTGGGCCACTGCGTACCGAGCAGGGGCAAGGGGTCCTGCCAGTAAAAACGAATAAAGTCGACGACGTATCCAAGGCGCACGCGGTCCGCGAGGTTTCCAATGGCGCCGGAGACGATGAAGGGAACGGCCCACGCAAAAGGCACGCCTCCTCGCCCCGCATAGAACATCCAAAGAAGCGCGATCGTCGCCGCAACGGCGGCCAATCCAAAGACGCCGTGACGCACCCACGACGGCGCGGAACGGAGCATGCCAAAGGCCGCTCCACAGTTCTCCGCGTAGCGCAGCTCGAGGTTGCCTTCGACCACGGTCATCGGCTCCGTCGCCGAGCGCTGCGCGTAGGTGTAGCCGCGTTCGTCGGCTTCGCATACGGCCGGTGGCTCGCCGATCGGATCGGCCGACAGGTTCGCGAGGGCCCAGTCCTTCGTCCACAGGTCGAAGGCCGTCAGGGCGACGGTAGCGACGAGGCAAAGGGCGAAGAGACCCTTGGCGCGGGGCGTGAAAGTCGAGGACTTGGCGTCGGTGTCGTTGGATTCGGTCACGAAAAATCTCTAAGCCTGAGCGCAGGACCCTAGCACTCGCGCATGTGGGGTAAAGGGGCCAGCCCGCGAGCCCGAGGCCAAACTCCCCCAGAAACGCTCAAACCCCGCTTCCGCGCCCCGTTTCGAGGGGCGCGAAGAGCGGGGTCCTGCGTAGGCTCGCAAGCGATCGGAATCGCGGTCTCTAGCTTCGGCGACGGCGCACCCAGAGGGCGAGACCGACCAGAAGCCAGAACGGCGAGGGAGCGCCCGAGCCCGGCGTGGTCGCGCATAGCGCGCCGCCGCTGAGGCCGCCTCCGACCAAGGAGGGGTCGAGGTAGTTTGGAACGCCGTCGTCGTCGTCGTCGCCGCGGCCTTCGGTCATGTCGTCGATGCCGTCGCCGTCTGCGTCCGTGTCCCGCCAGTTGGGCCGGCCGTCCTCATCCACGTCGGTGATCGGACCGCCCGGTAGCGCCGCGCCGTCCATCACCTCCGTAAGGGTGGGAATGCCGTCGTTATCGTCGTCCGGATCGAGGTAGTCCGGATTGCCGTCGCCGTCCGTGTCGAGCGGAGTCGTGGGGCCCCCTTCGCCGAGCTCTTCGACCGTCGGCAGCGAATCGCCGTCATCGTCCGGGTCCAAGAAGTCCGGCGTGCCGTCCATGTCCGTGTCCTGCCGCGTGTCACCCTCACCCAGCTCGTCCGCCGTCGGCACCGTGTCTCCGTCGTCGTCGTCGTCGAGGTGGTCGCTCGTTCCATCAGCGTCCGTGTCGCGCGGCGAGCCATCCGTCAGCTCCTCCGACGTCGGCACGCCGTCGTTGTCGTCGTCGGGATCTTCGAAATCGGGAATGCCGTCCATGTCCGTGTCCGGGCACATGGCCATGTCGGGACACTCGAGCGTGTCGGGCAAACCGTCCATGTCCGTATCCATCGGCGCCGAATCGGCATCGAGGTAGTCGGGCGTTCCGTCGCCGTCCGAGTCCGGGCACGCGCTCGCGTCCATGCACTCCATCATGTCGGGCATGCCGTCGTCGTCGCTCTCTGTGTCGAGCCAGTTGACGAGTCCGTCGTCATCGACGTCGTCGTTTCCAAGGTCCATCGAGTCCTCGCGCTCCGTGAGCGTGGGGATGCCGTCGTCATCGTCGTCCGGATCGAGGAAGTTTGGAAGGCCGTCGTCGTCCGTGTCCTGCGGCGCTTCCGGTCCACCGAGACCAAGCTCATCTGCCGTGGGAATGCCGTCGCCGTCGTCGTCGGGATCGAGGTGATCGAGCGTGCCGTCGTCATCCGTGTCGCGGTCGCCCTCGGGGCGCTCGTCACGCGTAGGAACGCCGTCGCCGTCGTCGTCGGGATCGTCGAAGTCGGGGTTGCCATCCTCGTCCGTGTCCGGGCAATCCGTCGCACCGGGACACTCGATCTCGTCGGCGATGCCGTCCATGTCCGTATCGACCGGCGTTGAGTCGGGGTCGAGGTAGTCAGGCACGTCGTCCATGTCCAGGTCGAGGCCGTTTTCGAGAAGGTCCGACGCACCGTCGTCGTCCGAATCGAAGTCGAGGTAGGCGGGAATGCCGTCCGAGTCGGGGTCGCCAAACGTACCTTCGTCGGCGACTTCCTGCGCCGTTGGAATGCCGTCGCCATCGTCGTCGGCGTCGCGCCAGTCGGCAGGGGCCGTCTCGTCGCGATCCGGCGTGGGCGCTACAACGCCATCCACGCCACCGCAGAGCGCCGCCGTGCAGTCGCCGTCAAAGGCGTCGTCGAGACCGTCCATGTCCGTGTCGACCCCGGCCGGCGTCACGTCCGCGACGCCGTCGAAGTCCGCGTCGTGGCCCTCGATGAGGTCGACGACGCCGTCGCCATCCGCGTCGTCATCCAAGCTGTCCGGTGAATCGTCGCCGTCCGTGTTTGGGCAAGGAATGAGCTCACACTCGACGGCGTCGGGAATGCCGTCGTCGTCCGCATCGATGTCGAGGTGGTCGGCAAAGCCGTCCGTGTCGAAGTCCGGTTCGGGCGCCGTCTGGCCGTCTACGCCGCCGCAGGTCGCCGCCGTGCAGTCCGGATCAAACGCGTCATCCAGACCGTCCATGTCCGTGTCCGCACCGGACGCCACCTGGTCGGGCATGCCGTCCGAGTCGTCGTCCCAAGCTTCCGTCGACGTCGGGTTCCCGTCGCCGTCATCGTCCGCGTCGCGAAAATCCTCAAGGCCGTCACCGTCCGTGTCGACCGGTCCTTCGACGCCGTCCGTGATGCCGTCGCCGTCCGAGTCGATGTCGAGGCGGTCCGGTCGCCCGTCGTCGTCCGAGTCTTCGCAGTCGCTCGCGCGCGAGCACTCGTCCTCTGTTGGAATGCCGTCGCCGTCGTCATCGTCGTCGTCGAAATCCTCGTCGCCGTCGCCGTCCGTGTCCGGGCAGCCATCCGTCGGGTCACCGCCGCACTCGATCACATCGGGGACGCCGTCGCCGTCCGTGTCGACGGGGGCCGAGTCCGGATCGAGGTAGTCGGGAATGTCGTCCATGTCGAGGTCGAGCGTTCCCTCGGTGGCGTCCAGCACTCCGTCGCCGTCCGAGTCCTCGTCGAACCAAGCATCGTCCGCGTCGCCGTCCGGCGTGCCGAACTCGGCCTGGTCTTCAATCTCCTCGGCGGTGGGAATGCCGTCGCCGTCGTCGTCCGGATCTTGAAAGTCCGGGAAGCCATCGCTGTCGAAGTTTCGGCAAGGCTGGGATGGGCACTCCTCCGCATCGAGCAGGGTGTCCATGTCCGAATCGAGGTCGCGGTAGTCCGGCGTCCCGTCGCGGTCCGTGTCTTCGCAGCTTGCGCCGTCCGTGCATTCGACGCTCGTCGGGATCTCGTCGCCGTCGTCATCCACATCGAGATAGTCAGGACCTTCCGTGCCGTCCGTATCGCCGAGTGGGAACTCGATGAGCGTACCGACGCCGTCGCCGTCGTCGTCTGGGTCGAGGAAGTCGGGCGCGTCGTCGCCGTCGAAGTTTGGCGGCGGTGGCGCGGCGGCGAAGGCGTCGGAAAGACCGTCACCGTCGGCGTCGTCACCGGGCACGGTGTCCGGCGTACCGTCCGAGTCAACGTCATGACCTTCCGTGAGGTCGGGCACGCCGTCGCCGTCGGAGTCCAGGTCGATGTAGGCCGGGCCGTCGCGGTCCGGGTCCGCGAGCAGCTCCACGGCGTCGCGAATACCGTCCGCGTCCGAATCGAGGTCCAGGTAGTCCGGAACCATGTCCTCGTCGAAGTCGCGGCACATCACCGGCATCGGGCACTCGAGCATGTCCGGAATCGTGTCGCCGTCCGAGTCCGTGTCTCGGTAGTCGGGACCGTCCGTACCGTCCGAGTCCTGAACGGGCGCCGCGACGCCGTCGGCGCCACAAAGGGCGACGGTGCAGTCCGGATCGAACGCGTCGTCGAGGCCGTCGCCGTCCGTGTCCGTGCCCGTCGGTCCGCGGTCCGGCAGACCGTTGCGATCAGCGTCGTGGCCCTCGACGGCGTCGGGAATGCCGTCGCCGTCCGAATCGTCGTCGAGGTAGTCGGGCAACGCGTCGCCGTCGGACGTGCGGTCGCCCTCGACGACCGTGAGAATGCCGTCGTTGTCGTCGTCAACGTCCAGGTAATCGGGAAGCGCGTCGTCGTCCGAGTTCGGACACATCATCGGCATGCCGGGGCACTCATCGACGTCGTCGATCGTGTCGTTATCCGAGTCCGTGTCGAGGTAGTTCGGCTGTCCGTCGCCGTCCGCATCGCCCGTGCCGTCGAGGATCGTCGGAATCGTATCGCCGTCATCGTCGATGTCCTGGAAGTCCGGGTTGCCGGCGCCGTCACGGTTCGGAACGGGCGCAAAGACGCCGCCCGCGGACGGGTCGAACGCATCGTCGATGCCGTCGCCGTCGCTGTCCGACCCGGCGGGATCGCGGTCGGCCACGCCGTCGGCGCCTGCGTCATGACCTTCGATGAGGTCCGGCACGCCATCGTCGTCTGCGTCGACGTCCAAGTGGTCGACACCATCCTCGCCGTCCGTGTTCGGCTTCGGCAA
>JBCCRV010000283.1:0-8914 GCA_039201085.1 Myxococcota bacterium
CAGGACCGTCCGCGGTACCGGCATCCGTGTCGCCCGCGTCGGGAATGCCGGCGTCCGCGGCTGCGTCGACGCCTTCATCCAGGTCTTCATCGACGTCTTCGTCCATGTCCTCATCGACGTCTTCGTCCATGTCCTCATCGATGTCGTCGTCTTCGTCTTCACACTCGCCGTCGTCGTCTGCGCCGCCGAGAAGGACGACGACGGCGAGTGTGAAGACGAAGACGACGACATCGATGAGGACATGGACGAAGACGTCGATGAAAACCCGCCACTCGACGGCGGCATCGACCTCGATGCGGACATCGACGAAGACATCGATGAGGATATGGACGAAGACGTCGATGAGGACATGGACGAAGACGTCGATGAAGACGTCGACGCAGCCGCGGACGCCGGCATTCCCGACGCGGGCGACACGGATGCCGGTACCGCGGACGGTCCTGACCTCGGGTAGTCGTCATGGCACGGAGTAAGTTTGTGGCGGCCTTCGGGCTGACGCTTCTTTTCACGTCGAGCGCCCTCGGCCAGGTCGCGCGGCCTTCATGGCGGGGCGTCGCCGTCGAAGCGGAGGTGGCCCTACGCGAGGGCGATTTCAGCGGCGCGCAAACGCTCTACCGACGGGCCCTTGAGCGGGCGCGTTTGGAGGGCGTGAGCACAGCCGAACGCTCGCGCCTTTTCGTCGGTCTTTCGATGGCCGACCGCTGCGGCCAAGGCGCGACCGAAGCGCCGTGCAGCGATGAAGAGGTGCGCGCCGCCTTGGACACGGCGCGTACGCCCGAAGAGCCCCCCGCCGAAGCCGCCGAGCTCGCCGCTGTGGTGGAGCCGAGCTCCGATCCGGGTGCCAGCGAGCCGGCCGCTACTGAAACAGAAGCCAGCGAATTCGATGCAGACGCGGCGCCCGCCCCCGACCTCATGCCGGAAGCCATCGCGGAGGTCGAAGATCCGCTGGAGCCAATCGAAGCAGTCGAAGAAGAGCCGCCCCCGCCGCCTACCTTTTTCATCGAAGCCGCCGTCTCCGTCGGAGCGGGTTGGGTGGGCGAGGGGCTGCCCGCCGATACGCGGCGTCCGAACGACGCCGTAGAGGGCAACTCACCGTGGGAGAACTGCAATGCGCGCGGCGAGAGCTGCGAGGTGCGAGTGGACTCACCGGGCTTCGCCGAGCTCTTTTCCTTGCGCGTGGCGGGCGGGCTTCGCGTCGCGGGCCCCTTTTCGCTCGGGCTCGCGGTGCGCGTGCAGCCCGCGGCCGGCAGCGGACTGCTCGCCGGGTGGCTGCCCGAGCTCTTCGGCCGCTACGAAGCCAGCGTGGGTCCGCTCGTTCTTGGTGCCGGCCTCGCCGTGGGCTTTGGCCAGGTGCAGGCCAGGCCGCCGCAGGACGAAGGCCGGGGTCCGTTTGTGCGCAGCGGGCTTGGCTGGGCCTCCCTGGAGGGAAGCGCCTCCTACGTCTTTGAGGACAATGTGGAGCTCTTTTTGAGCCTCACACCGCGTGTATCCTTCCCGGAGGTGTTGCCCGTCGTGGACCTCTCGCTCGGCCTTCGCATCCGCGGCTGAGCGGACTCGAAGTACCGCCGGTTCTTCGACGTTCGAGTGCTCGCCGTCGGCGACGGCGCAGACGCGAAGCGAAAGGCTCGCGATCCTCGCAAGCGCGCCCGCGCGGCGAGCACGTGCGCGGCGGCCAAAAAGAAGCGCGTGACTCCCCCCCCGGAGTCACGCGCAAAGGCAGAGGCGCACCCAAACGCTTGATACAGCGCGCCGCAAACGCCCGCTGGGCCGCGGTGCGGCTTTTACCGGTTCGAATCGTTGGCCACAGCCTCGGCGACGTGCGGAAGACCCTCGCCCGACACGGAGGCCTTTCTTCTATCGCCAAGGCTGCGGCGAACTCGTTGGCTCGAACCCCCCGGGCTCAGTTCCAGCTGAGCACGGTCTAGTTCCACTGCACTTCGTCCATGGAGGCCTTCGGGGCCATGGACTCGTTAAAGAAGCGAACGGCCCGGACCTGCGAGCCCTCAAAACCGGCCACCCAAAGCCCGCTGACGCGGCGCGCGTCCGCGTCGTAGCCAAGGGGAGCCAGCAGCCGAAAATGCGGGTGCTGGGCGCAGAAGAAAAACTCGCCAAAGGCCGGTCGCACGCGAACGCGAACAACGCCACGACCTCGCTCAAATAGGGTGAGCACCTCGTTGTGCTCGACGGGCCCAAAACCCGAATGCTGGAAGGCACGCGCATAGCGGCGGCGCTCATGGGGGCTGTCGAAGACCGTTTGAAGGAGTCGCTCGGCGAGACGGCCGACGGCGAAAATCATCGTGTCTCGAGCGAAACCACCGTCCACCCAGGGGAACTCAACCTTCTGCATGGCCCGACTGTGGATCGTTCACAGTCTTATTGCAAACGAAAATCAATATCCTTAAGGTCCGTGGTCGCGGTAGTGTGACGTTACACACAGTCGTAGTTGAAAATCACTTTCAAGTGCGACACCAACTCTCGCATGCGCTGGCCACTGCCCATCTTTACGGTGCTGATACTCGTCGCGTGTGGCGACGACGACACTCCTACCCCTGACGTGGGCGTGGACGCGGGAGCTGAGCTGAGCATCGACGCGATGGATGCGGCGCCCAGCGACCTCGCTGTGGACGCCTCGGTGCGTCCGGACGGACCGGTGGTCTTCGTCTCGTCTGCGACGTTTAGCGGCGATTCGGTTCCAAACGCCAGTGCCACATGCCGCGAACTCGCCGAGACCGCGGGGCTGGGCGGCGCATGGCATGCGTGGATCTCCACGCCCACGACGCCAGTTCGAAACGCGGGCTTCGGCGCCGGTCCTTGGTATCGGATCGACGGGGAGCTCGCGTTCAGCTCGCCGGAAGACTTTGAACGCGGTCCCGCCGTTCCGATCAATCTCGACGAAAACGGGGCGCTCGTCGAAGGCGAAATTTGGAGCGGTAGCCGCGCTTCCGGCGCGGCAACGGGCGTCGATTGTCTCAACTGGCAATCGTACTATGATTACGATGACGTCACCGTTGGCGACATCGGTGCGACCGACGGGACCTGGAGCGATGCGCGTGTCACGGACTGCTCGATGTCACGCCGCGTATTGTGTTTCGAAGACTCTTCTGAGCCATTCAACGCATCGCTCACCGTCGTTAGCCAGTGGAACGAACTGGCGCTCAACGCCGTGCGGCGGGGCGTGGTTCGACCCACCGTCGTGTCCCGCGACCTCTACCTTCTGTCGGAGGCGATGTACGACGCTTGGGCATCGTTCGAGCCAACGGCGAACGCCCTCAGCTATCAGACCTCCCATGAGCCAAATGCTGAAACACAGGCTGCTGCGGTCAGCTACGCCGCCTATTTCACGCTGGAAGAGTTGTTCAGCAAGCTCGAAGAGGCCACGGGCTTCTTCGAGAAAAACTTGGAGCGGCTGGAGCTTTCGACCCGTTTCGACGACGTCGCCGAAGGGAGCGCCATGGCCATCGGCCGCGCTGCGTCCGAAGCCGTACTCGAAGCGCGTTCGCTCGACGGATCCAACCAGCGTCGACGCTATCGAGACACTTCGTCGGATCGTTATCGGGACCGCTACGACGCGACCAACGACGCCGACCCGAGCTCGGACCACGCCGTAGGAGGCGACGCCTTCGACCCCAACCGATGGACACCGATTCGGGTGCCCACGGGCGTGCTGCTCGATTCGGATGGCGCACCAACCGTGGACAACAGCGACGAGTCTACTTTTGTTGACCAGTCGTTTTTGACGCCCCACTGGGGCAACGTTCGACCCTTTGCTATCGAGTCCGCGGAAGCGCTCCGTCCACCCGCACCGCCGATGCATGGCGACACGGCGAGCTACACGGACGCCCTTGGCAACGTCAGCACCGGGGACGAAGCCTACCGCGCGCAGTTCACCGCCGTCCTCGAAGCCAGCGCCGAACTGACGGACCGGCAGAAGGTCATCGCCGAGTTCTGGGCCGACGGGCCGCGCAGCGAAGCGCCTCCCGGCCACTGGAACCAGCTCGCCCACGGCATCTCTTCCCGCGACGCCCACGGCATTGGCGAAGACGTACGCATGTACCTCGCGCTCAACGGCGCGCTAATGGATGCGGGCATCGCAACTTGGGAGTGCAAGCGCCACTTCGACTACATTCGGCCGGTTAGCGCGATTCACTTTCTCTACGGCAATGAGACGGTATCGGCGTGGGCGGGCCCGGGCCGCGGCACGGGCGAAATTCTGGGCCGCGATTGGCGCCCCTATCAGGACCCTACCTTCGTCACGCCGCCCTTCCCGGAATACGTGTCGGGCCACAGCACCTTCAGCCGCGCGGCCGCGGAGGTTCTCACGCGCTTCACGGGCTCCGACGTCTTCTTCGATGGCGAAACACGAACCGTGGAGGACATCGACGGCGACGGCGAGCTCGACCTTCTCGGTCAACACGTGCAACGCGCCAACACCAACCTCTTTGAGCCATCGCCTGCCGAGGACGTCGTGCTCGAATGGCCGACCTTCGTCGATGCTGCCGACGAGGCGGGCGCATCGCGCATCTACGGCGGCATTCACATTCAAGACGGCGACCTTCGCGGTCGCGACATGGGCGCGGAGATCGGCGCCGCTGCCTTCCAACGGGCCGAAGCACTCTGGAGCGGACGCTAACCAAACCTTTCGGAGCGTGGCTCCGGCAATCGAACTTACAGAAAGAACCACCATGAAAAAGAGCCTGACCTTTTCCCTCCTGCTTGCCCTGGGCGGCGCCTGCGGCGACGACGACGGCGGCGGCGTGACGCCCGACCCGGACATGGGTACCGGCGTCGACATGGCCATGACCGACGAAGGCGTCACGCCCGAAACGGGCACACCAGAAACGGGCACACCGGATGGCGGCATGGCCGACCCCCTCGTGTACGCCTTCGAATCCCGCTTCGAGGCGGGCGAAAGCAGCATTGCATACTCGGGCCAGACCACCCGCCACACCCTTCTTGATGACCTGACAGGCGAGGTCATCAACCTTGCCCGATCGATCGAAGAAGGCCGACCGGGGTTCGACACGGAGGAGAGCATCCGCGAAGAGCTTCAGTTCTTCATGGACTACTCGCGTGACGCGGATGGCGACACGCCGCTCCTCCTTACCGGGAATCTCCCGATTCAACAGTCGACCTACGGCGAGATCGGCAACGGTGCGCTCACCGTGAAGATCGCGGGCGAGGATGGTCGCGACCACGAGGACTTCGGAAACCCGGACTCGGGCGCATTCATCGGTTGGAACGGCGCTACCGGCTACGAAAACACCCCCCTTGGCTACACGACGTGGATGCTCGATGAGCTCGCGCGCCTGGGCGGCATTGAAGCCGACCCGGAGGCGCCGGCGCGACTTGGACCAAACGGCGAAACGCTTCCGCCAACGATCACGGAAAACGGCCTCGACCTCCGCCAGCTCCTTCAGAAGTTCCTGCTCGGCGCGATCATGTTCTCGCAGGGTGCGGACGACTACATGGACGAGGGCTTTGACGACAACCTGGCCATCAACGGCGATCCGCGCGAAGGCGCGCCCTACTCGGAGATCGAACACGCCTGGGACGAGGCCTTCGGCTACTACGGCGCGCCTCGCAATGCCCACCTTTACTCGGATGAAGAAGCCGCGTCGAAGGGCGGCCGCGAGGACTGGCAAGGAGAACACGACACGGACGCCAACGGTTCGATCGACCTCGCTTCCGAGTACTTCTTCGGCGCCGCGGTGAACGCCGCCAAGCGCGATCTTGATCAGACGTCGGGCACCGTGAACCTGTCTGAAGAGGTCTACAACGCCTTCACCGAGGGCCGTGCGATTCTTGCCTCCGGTACGACGGACGCCGGCGCTTTGGCTCGCCTCGAAGTCGTACGCCAGCAGGCCATTCTCGGCTGGGAGCGCGTCATCGCGGCCACCGCCATCCACTACGTCAACGTGACGCTTTCCGACATGGAGAACCTCGGTACCGACGATTACAACCTCCTCGAGCACGCCAAGCACTGGGGTGAACTCAAGGGCTTCGCCTTCTCCTTCCAGTTCAACCCACGCTCGCCGATCACCACTGGACAGTTCACCGAACTGCACGCAGTGATTGGCGACGCGCCCTTCATCGACGGCGCCGACACGACCGGCGCTGAGGCCGCCCGAGCCGCGCTCATTCGCGCCCGCGACATCATGGCCGCGGCCTATGGCTTCGGCGACGACGACGTCGAGAACTGGTAAAGGATTCTCAATGACCCGCTTTCCTTACGGACTCGTGCTGATCTCCTCCCTCGCCTGCGGGGGAAGTGACGCGATGGTCGAAGAAGACGCGCTCCGGCAGCAGGCCGTACGTGACTTTGTCGACGTGACCTTGACGACGTCCGTAGGGGAGGCGCGGACAGCCCTTTTGGGGCTGCAGACGGCCGCCCAGGCCTACGCAGAGGCCCCTACGGCCGACACCCGATCCGCCACCCAGGAGGCATGGCGTCAGGCTATCGCCGCGTGGCAGGTGATCGAAGCGATGGCGGCGGGACCGCTTGGTGCCCCCGACGGGGTCGTCGGCGGCCAGCCGGGCGGGCAAGACCTGCGCGACGCCGTCTACAGCTGGCCTGCGACCAACGCGTGCTCCATCGACCGCATCACCGTCGCTGATACGCACGCCGATGTGGACGCGTTGGCGGAAGCCAACGTGAACGTACGCGGCCTCGACGCCCTCGAGTACATCCTTTTTGACGATGACCTCGAGAACGACTGCTCGCGCCGAAACCCCGTCAACGCCGACGGCATTTGGGAGGCCGAGCGCGCCAACCTCGAAGCGCGACGCGCGCGCTACTCCGCGACCATCGCGACGCTTCTCGTCCGTGAGTTCGACGCGGTGGACACGGCGCTGGAGTCGTACAGCACGACCATTCGCGACACTCCGAACGAGTTCTTTCCCTCGGCCCAAGAAGGCCTGAACTCGATCAGCGACGCGCTCTTCTATATCGATAACACCGTTCGCGACGTGAAGTCCGCGCGCATCGCTGGCGTCGCCGAGGACGCGGGACCGGAAGGTCGCGAGTCGCTGTACGCAAACGTTTCGATCTCGCACATTCGGGCAAACGTGGTGGGCTTCCAGCGCGCCTTCAACGGCATGGAGGGTGGCGTCGGTTTTGCCGACCTGCTCGAAGACGTGGGCGCGACGGACCTCACGACGCGCATGAACCAGGCCATCGATACCTTCCTGGCGGAAGCGGATGCTACGGGCCTTCGCCCCGTCGAAGACGTGCTTGCCGAAGACGCCAACGGGCTGACAACGTTTCACGACAACCTTCGCGCCATTACGACGCTCTTCAAATCCGAGTTCCTCAGCGTGCTCGACCTGGAAGAGCCCGACGGCGTTCCCGTCGACAACGACTGACGCCCAAGCCTTCGCGTGGGCAAGGACAGCCGCCTATCGACGATCCAGCAGTCACTTCTTCAGTGGCTGGCGGAGCCCGTCGATAGCGCAGGCCTACACGTCTTTCGCTTTGCCTTTGGCGTTGTCGCCGTCATCGGCGCCGCCCGTTTCCTGACCTACGACTGGGTCGAGCGCTTGTTCGCTCGGCCCGTTTTTCATTTTCGCTACCTGGGCTTCGATTGGCTGCCGATTCCGGACGCAGACCAGATTCGGGTGCTCTTTGTGGTGCTGCTGGTCCTTGGTCTTTTGATCGCCTTCGGCCTGCTCCTGCGCATCACGATGGCGATCTACTTCTTGGTCTTTTCGTACATCGAGCTCATCGACGTCACGACGTACCTGAACCACTACTACCTCGTCAGCATGCTCTCGCTTTGGATGTTCTTCCTGCCGATTGGCCGGGGCGGACCGAAGCGCGTCGGACGCTGGTGCTACGTGGTGCTGCAGCTTCAGGTCACGTGCGTGTACACGTACGCCGCCATCGCCAAAGCGACGCCAGACTGGCTCCTTCACGGACAGCCGATGGAAATCTGGCTCGCGTCCCGCACCAGCGTGCCCTTCGTCGGCCAAGCGATTCGGCTCTTCGGCCTTTCGACGCTCGCGATGATCGCGTCGTGGCTCGGCTTCCTGCACGACCTCGCCGTGGCGCCCTTTCTGGCATGGAAGAAGAGCCGGGCGATCGCGTACGTCGTACTGCTCGGCTTTCACCTCGGCACCCATCTGCTTTTCAACATCGGCATGTTCCCGATCATCATGAGCGTCGCCGCGACGGTCTTCTTCGACCCGGCATGGCCCCGGCGCTGGCAGGCCCGCTGGCGCGCGTGGCGAGGCACGGCGGTCGATGGTGATGCAGCCAACGGCACGGCTAGGCCCGCGCGCTCGCTCCTACCGGGCCGTGCCGTCGGTGCATTCCTGATCGCCCTGGGGGCCTTTCAGGTGTTTTGGCCCCTCCGCGGCTTCGCCTACGGCGGCAACATCCTTTGGCATGAGCGCGGCATGCGGTTTAGCTGGCGCGTCATGTGCCGCGAGAAGAACGGGAGCGTCGAATACCGCGTGCTTCGTCCCGGAACGGAACGCGCCATTCGCATTTCGCCTGGACGCTACCTGACGGGGTACCAGGAGCGCGAGATGGCCACACGCCCGGATATGATCCTTCAGCTCGCCCATCAAATCGGTCGCGACTACGCCGAAGGCGACGCGATGCCCGAAGTCTACGTGGATGCGGTCGCGTCCCTAAACGGTCGGCGGGCGGCGCCCCTCATCGATCCCGACGTCGACCTCATGACGATTCGCGACGAGATCATCGGCGACGGCTCCTGGATCCTCGACGCCCCCGCCGGTGCCCCGGCGGACCTTCGCTAAACCAGGCGACCTACGCCCCCAAATAACGAGCGCAGAGACCACCAGCGCGTAGAAAATGAAGGCACGCTCAAGAAGCGCGGGCCGGAGCGCTCCGATGCACGCGAGCAGAAGCGCGGCCGCCGTCAGCGGTATGCCCGCCCGGTGAAAGGGGACG
>JBCCRV010000284.1:0-8909 GCA_039201085.1 Myxococcota bacterium
CGCCGCGACCTTTGGGTCGCTAGGAGGAAAGCGACGCAGCGAGCGGCGTCCCTGGCGTTTCCAGACGGGTCGGAGTCTCGTCAGGGGCGTCGCTCGCAAGGAGCCGACGACGCCGCGACCTTTGGGTCGCTAGGAGGAAAGCGACGCAGCGAGCGGCGTCCCTGGCGGGACTACGACACTTCTAGGTAGCCAGACTTGATTAGCTTCACAAAGATGCTGGAAGTATCAAGATCCGTAGCGGCGCTCTTGTCGAGCACGCTGCCCACGACACCGTGGTTGTGGGCAAGCTGAAGCACGTCGAGTTCGTCGGGTGAGAGGTCGCGCAGCGGCGACACGATGTTCTGCGCGATGCGCACCGACGCGGAGAGCGGCGGCATGTCGGGTCCGAGGCGCTTGGCTTCGTCGAGCTGGCGCATCGCTTCCATGAGCAGACCTTCGGTGCTCATTTCGATGGTGCGCGGGAAGTCGAGTTCCTGCGGGCCCTCCATGTCGAAGGTGCCTTCTTCCCAGGTGATGATCCGGTAGAAGCTCTTCTCGGGCATGGCGTCGAAGTTGTCGTTCACCGTGGCGAACACAACGCGGCCCTTGTCGAGGTAGATGTGCCCCACGTCCGTCGCCGTGCGAACCACGAGTGTGCCGCTCTTCTTGGAGGCGCCAAACAGCTGAAGCAAATCAGGAAGGGGCACCTCGGCAATCGAGCCGGTCATGGTGCGCACCTGCGATTGCCGCTTGCCTGCGGCAACGTCTTGAAGGCGTTCCTGCGCCTCCCGCAAGTTGGGGCCGCCATCCGTCGCAACGACCTTGATGATGCTGGTGCCGATCAGAATGCGGTCCCCTTCGTTGAGGCGGGCCCGCTTGATCTTCTCGCCGTTGACGAAGCTACCGTTCGTCGATCCGAGATCCTGCAAAAAGATCTGACCGGACGTCACGGTGATCTTCGCGTGGCGGCGCGAGACCATGTCCTCCACGAGCACCATATCGAGTTCGCTGGAGCGTCCGATGACGATTTCGCCGGCCTCGGGGAGCGGGAACTCCCCACCCTGGTACTTGCCTGAAATGAATCGCAGCGCGTGGGAGCGCGGTAGGGGCGGCGGCGTCATGGAAGATTGGGGCTGCACAGGTACATCACGGAAAAAACGACCCAGGGCGTAGGCTAGAAGCGGCAAGGGTTCGGGGTCAAGGATCGGGCGCATCCTCGGCAATTTTGCCAGCGCACCGCGCCGCCCTCCCGGCGCCCGTATGCTCGGGGTGGTATGGAGTAGAGGTGCGGCGAGGCCCCAGGAAAGGCGCGGTTCAAGCGGCTCAAGCCGCCGGGCGTCCGTGGGGACTGCTCGGAGCCCTGCTCTTGCTTTTTGCGGCTCCAGGGAGGGCCCAAGTCCGCGACACGGCCCTGCGCTGGCACGAGCTGCACACCGACCACTTCATTATCGCCTATCACGAGCCCCTGGGCGCCGTGGCACGACGCGCTGCCCAGCTCTGCGAAGAGGCCCACGCGCGGGTCAGCGACGCCCTCGATTCGGACGTGTCCGACACGGTTCACGTGGTCCTCACGGACGGAACCGACAGCGCGAACGGCTCGGCCACTAGCCTGCCCTACAACACGATCCGCCTCTTCGCGACGGCGCCCGAAGACATCTCCACCCTGGGCGACACGGCAGACTGGCTCGAGCTGCTGATCGATCACGAGCACACCCATGTTGTGCATCTCGACACGGTGCACGGCGTGCCGAACGCACTCAATCACGTGCTGGGCAAGGTGCTCGCGCCGAACTTGGTGCAGCCTCGCTGGTTCATCGAAGGGCTCGCCACGTACCGGGAAACGGAAGACACGTCGGGCGGCCGTCTGCGCTCGACGATGTTTCAGATGTTCCTGCGCATGGACGCACTCGAAGGGCGGATGCTCGACATCGACGAGCTGTCGAACATCGTGGACCGCTGGCCACGCGGAAACAGCTGGTACATCTACGGCGCGCACTTCGTCGAGTTCATCGCCCGCCGTCACGGCGATGCGTCCCTAGCCCGTATGGGCCACAACTACGGTGGTCGGCTCATTCCCTACGGCATCAACCGCGTGGCGCAGGAAGCGACGGGCTCCACGTTTACAGACCTCTACGAACGCTGGCGCGACGAAGAACGCGGCCGCGCAGCGGCCTTCGCCGCACGAGTCGCGGCAGAGGGTCTGGTGGAAGGCGAACGGCTTACGTACCGCGGCGACATCGCCCGTTCGCCGCGCTGGGTGGGCAACAACTCGATCGTGTATTTCGTAAACTCGCAGGGGCTGGACTCGCAGCTCCGCCGCATCCGAACCGTTCCCAGACGTTCGCTTCGCTCGGGCCGTGAGCTCGTTCGGGCAGCGGGCACGGCGTACCTCGCACCCGACGGCGAAGGCGGGCTCGTCTATAGCGCGCTCGACGGCGTCAGCGATATCTACGTGCTCTACGACCTCTTTCATCGAAGCGCCGACGGAGAGGTCACACGGCTAACGGAAGGGCAGCGCGCGCGAGGCCCGGACGTGCACGAGGGCCGCATCGTCTTTAGCCAAAACGGCGCGGGCACGAGCCACTTGATGATCGCCGACCTCGAAGACATCGAAGGCACGGCGCAGCCGCTCCTGCGCAACCCGCGCTTCGGCCAAATCTACACGCCGCGCTTTTCGCCGGACGGACGCTCCGTCGCCTACAGCCGGTGGAACGACGGTCACCGCGACGTTCAAATCATCGACGTCGCGAGTGGCCGGGTGACCCGAGTCACGCAGGACCGCGCCATCGACTCCGGGCCCGCGTGGGCCCCGGACGGCCGCTCCCTCTACTTCTCGTCGGACCGTACGGGCGTCGCAAACCTCTACCGCTACGACCTAGAAACGCGCGCCCTTCACCAGGTTACCAACGTGATCGCCGGCGCCTACTCGCCCGACGTTTCGCCGGACGGACGCACGATCGCATACGTCGGCTACACGAGCTACGGCTTCGACATCTGGCGGCTCGATCTCGACGAGGTCGAGGAGCGCCCAGCGCCGCCGTACCGCGGCGACCGCGCTGCGCCACGCACGTATGCGCAGCCCACGATGCACGCCCAGCGATACCGCGCCGGACGCACCCTCTACCCGCGCTCGTACGCACTCGATCTGCAGAGCACCACGCTGGGCAGCCAGCTCGGCATTCGCATCGCGCAAACGGACATTGGCGGGCACTACACCTACGACGTGCGGATGGGGATTGGTCTCGAGGGCGGCGAGGTCGACCTATCGGGCAGCTTTTCCTTTCAACGTCCACGGGCACCCATACGACTCGGGGCTTTTCGTCGGCTGCGTGAACGCAACGACCTGATCGTCGCCGGTCAGCGCCGGTCCTGGCTCGAACGCTCGGCGGGCTTCGACATGGGCGTGTCCTACCCGTTCCTGCGGGCCTTTCACACGAACACGCTCTCGGCATCGTACGGCCTTACCTGGACCGACAACCAGGAGCCCCTGGGCGGACGGCTCGATCCCAACACGCCGCCGCCCTCGATTCCGGAACGCGGGCGCTTCTCGACCCTGCGCGTCGGCTGGAGCTACTCGGACGTGCGCGCCCGGCTCTTCGACATGACGCCCAGCGAAGGGCGTTCGCTGCGCACGAACATCTCCCTTTCCCATCAAGCGCTTCGTGAAGACCACCTCTCGGCCGCCTTCACGTGGTCGTGGCGGCGCTTCGTGAGCTTCGACGCCCTCCCCGGCCACTCGCTCGCCTTTCGCTACGGCGGCGGCGTCAGCGTCGGCGCACGGGGCCGGCGTCGGCTCTTTGGGGTCGGCGGCTTTCCCGGTGGTGTGCTCAACCTCGACGGCATCTTGGACGGCTCGACGCTCGGCGGCGTGGCGCTGCGGGGCTATCCAGTGAATTCCCGCGTGGGCACCCAATCACACCTGCTGCAAACGGAATACCGCTTGCCGCTCTTTCGCACGATGCAGGGGATTCAAACGCTTCCGGTGTACCTGACCCGCGTGCACGCTGCGGTGTTCGTGGATGTCGGCGATGCGTACTTCGATCGCATCGATCCTTCGGCGATGCGCGTGGGCGCGGGGGTTGAGCTCTTTGCGGACGTGCACCTGGCGTACGTGCTGGAGTTTCAGTTCAGGCTTGGGCTCGCGTACGGGTTCATGGACGGGGGAGGCGTGCAGGCGTACTTTCACCTGGGCACGCCCTTCTGATCGTGCTGACGGAACCGGGGGTCGCTTCCGTCGAGTCGTCAACATACAAACCTTGCTTGGGGCTGACATGGGGCGGGCGATGAGTCCGGCAATGGTTCCGGGCTTCGGAGACGAATATGGATGAAGGCATGCCAAGACCGAAGCCGACGTCTATCGACTTTGAGGATGCTGGAATCGAACTGGATTCGACCATCGTCGGCGTCATTCGCTTGCAAGCGACTACGGGCCGACGAACGTGGCTACGACGCCCCCACCGGGATGGGTGTCGCAAAGCTGCGCAAAGCTAAGCATTAGGCATTCACATGCGGCCACGCCGCCGCACTCCGGCGGTACCGTTTGGCACTCTCCTTCGGACGCGCGTGACGACGATGCGGGAAATCCGAAGCACACCTCCGTCATCACATCGCAGGGAAACGAATCGGTGTCAGAGCCACAAAACGTTCCGGCCGCATCGGCCTGGAGGGATAGCTCGGGTGCCGCCATCTCCGTATCCGTTGCTGCAGCATCCGCGGGCTGTCGACTCGACGTGCAGCTCAGCAGAAGAACCGCCGGTAGGATCGAACGGAAGGAGTTCATACCTCGAGGATGGCCTTTTCCTTGGCCGACACGGTCTCGTCGATCTTGCCGGATCCGCCCTTCACGATCTCTTCCATTTCCTTCTTGCCGCGCTCGACTTCGTCGGCGCCGGCGTCGCCGTCCTTCTCCATCGCTTCGAGAAGGTCCTTGGCGTCGTGGCGGGCTTTGCGAATCGCAACCTTGGCGTCTTCGCCCTTGGCCCGCGCCACCTTGGTGAGGTCTTTGCGGCGCTCTTCGGTGAGCGGCGGAAGGGGGATGCGAATGACTTCGCCGTCGTTCGACGGGTTCAGGCCGAGCGAGGAGCTCATGATGGCCTTTTCGACGGCGCCCATGGCCGAGCGGTCGAAGACCTTCAGGACAAGGAGGCGGGCTTCGGGAACGGAGATTGAAGCGACCTGCTTGAGCGGCGTCGGCGAGCCGTAGTAGTCGACGCGCACACCGTCGAGGATGTCGGGGTTGGCGCGACCGGTGCGAATCTTCGCCAGCTCGCGCTTGAGCGATTCCAGGGACTTATCAATGGCGACTTTAAGCTCGTCGAGCGTTTCCTGAATCATGGTGTTCTCCGCGGCGCGTATTCCAACACTTTTCGCACGCTGAGGTAAAGGCCGAAGGCGGGCGATTCACGGACGGCGCAGCCAGGGACGCGGACGGGGCAAAACCCTAGTCGCTGCGCCATTCACTTAGTGGCTCATGGGACTGAAAGCGCGAGCGTGAGGAGTGGACGCGAGCGTGAAGAGTCGGCGTGAGCGTGAAGAGTCGGCGTGAGCGTGAAGAGTCGGCGTGGGCGTGAAGAGTGAGCGTGAGCGTGTAGGCTCCCGCATGACGCTTATCCGCCGCATCAACCCATCACCCCTCACGCTTCTAACGTCACCCTTCACTCCCACACCCAGCCGTCACTCGACACCCAGAGCCGGAGCGACACGGTTCAACCCCTTTGCGCCACTAGACTAAATCTAGGTGAATGGCACGGGCCTAGTCGTCGGTGACGAGCGTGCCCACGTCTTCGCCCTGAATCACGCGCTTGATGTTGCCTCGGTTGCCAAGGGCGAAGACGCGAATGGGCAGCTTGTTGTCGCGGCAAAGGGTCACGGCCGTCGAATCCATCACGCCCACTCGGTCCACGAGGAAACGGTCGTAGCTGAGGCGACGGTACATCTTGGCATCGTCGTGTTTGACGGGATCCTTGTCGTAGATGCCCTCGACCTTCGTCGCCTTGCAGAGCGCGGCGGCACCGATCTCCATCGCGCGAAGGGCTGCGGCCGTGTCCGTAGAGAAGTAGGGGTTGCCCGTGCCGGCGACAAAAATGACGATTCGGCCCTTCTCGAGGTGGCGCACGGCGCGGCGTCGAATGTAGGGCTCGGCCACCTGGCGAATCTCCAGAGCGCTGAGCAGTCGGGTCTGCACGCCCATCTTCTCAAGCCCGTCCTGCAGGGCGATGCCGTTGATGACCGTCGCCAACATGCCCATGTGGTCGGCGCTGGCCCGCTCCATGCCCTGGGCGTTGCCCTTGAGGCCGCGAAAGATGTTGCCACCGCCGATGACGATGGCGATTTCCGCGCCGAGAGCATGCACTTCGGCGATCTCGGCACAAATCGCCCCCATCGTCTCGGGGTCCACGCCAAAGCCTCCAGGCTTTCCGCAGAGGGCTTCGCCAGAGAGTTTGAGGAGCACCCGCTTGATTGCCAGTTCGGCCATGGGCCGAGCCATAGCGCGGCACCGGAAGGGGCGCATGCGCTTTTGCACGCCGGCACCCCAAGGCTATCCGTAGACCGGTTCGGCCTTCATTTGATGGCCTCGGATTCGTCGGTCGGGTCGGGATCAAGGCGCGAGGACGAAGGACGGCAAGCGCCTTTCAAGGACGAGAGAGCGACGAGGTCGGCGGGAGCGGTGGGCCCGAAGCGATCGAATAAACGTCTAGTACCTCACCACAGGAGTTTTGATCGATTGAGTGTGGATGATCGGCATCACTAGGCCTAGCCGATCCGGAAAATTGGCTGCAGGTCGACGTCATGCTGCTCGCGAAAGAGCACGTCGTAGCGCAGGCAGAAGGCCGATGAGCCCGCCACAAAACCGCAAATCGCAAGCACGATGGCCGCGCGGCCGAGGATCACCGCCCGACCACGCAAGAGCACGGCCAAGGCCGCGCACCCCAGCAGTCCGCCGGCTCCCCACGCCAGTGAGCGCCGAACCCAAAAGAGTCGTCGCAGGTCGGCGTAATCGGCCTGTGGGACCACGGCAAATACAGTGTAGGCCACCAGCACGTACGCGATGAGCGCGCCCCCGAGGAGCGTCGGCCGGCGTAGCTCGCGCCACAAGAAGAATGCCGTGCCCGTGCACAAGTACGGATAGATCGGCAGCGTGTACCAGCCGTAGTACCAGCTGCCAGCACCCAGACCGATCGCGGACCAGTAGAAGACAAGCGGGATCGTGAGCGCTTCACGCCGGCTACGTCCCAATCGCAGCAGCGCAACGGCCGTTGTGATCCAAAGGAAGAGGACCCAGCCCCGGCCGATCGCCATCGAGTTGATGCGAGCCGTGTCGAGGAAGCGAAGGAACTGCGCGTAGTTGCTGTTGCGATCGGACTGCGCCGTCAGCGCTTCGACGAACGCTGTCCACCCGAAAGCGGCGCCATAGGCGAAGAGAAGCGAGCTCACCAATACGCCGACACCGAACACGAGGAACGCCTGCCGCCTGTGCCCGCGGCTCCACGCAAGGGCCGCCGCGGCGGGCACAAACGCAAAGCCGGTCACTTTGGTGAGCGTGCAGAGCCCGACCAACACACCCACGCCCACAAAGGCACGCAACCGCTTGGCGTGAAGCACCAGCAAGATCGCACCCAAACTGAGCGGGGTGAGCAGCGCTTCTTCCTTCACGGCACGCTGCTGCAGCGCGATGATCGGCAAGAACGAATAGAAAAGCACAGCGAGGTGCGGCGCGAGCCCGAGCGGTGCGAGACGCCGCACAAAGAAGAAGAGCAAGAGGGCCGTCGGAATGAAAAGCGCGATGGGCACGATACGCGTGTCGCTCGCACGGACATCCACCCAGCTTTCCGCACCGCCCAGATGGGCCGCCGCACCGGCCAACACGTGCAGCAGCGGTGGGTGCTCAAAGTACGGCTGGATCGTGTACCAGGTCATGCCGAACTGCTCGTGTTCGGTGACCTTCGTCGCGCTGCTGTAGCGTGCGGGCCAGAGCGACCAGCCCCGCGTTCGCCCGCTATTGAGAAGCTCGAAACCGTTCCAGCCAGCGAAGAGTTCGTCGCCGTTTTCCCGGTAGTCGGGCACCGTGTCGTAGTCCACGCAGCGCAGCGCTAACCCGCCGCCTAAGGTCGCGATGAGAAGCGCGCTGGCGGCGACGAAGCGAAGGCGCGCGCGCGTGCCGGCCCAAACGGCAGCCCCGACGAACGCGAGCGCGATGATGCTGAAGAGCATCCAAAGCCATGTGCGCGACGCGCGCCACGGGTGTTTCAACGACCAGCTGGTAAAGGAGAGGTTCCGGCAGCTGTCTTCGGCGTAGCAAAGACGAAACTCCAGGTGTTCGTCCCGGTCGCGCGCCACGTTCGGTCCGGGCAAACCGCGGAAGTCGTCCGTCCAGGTGGCGACGATATCGTACGTTCCCCGGGCGAGCTCCTTCCCATCGTAAGGCTCGCCGTCGACGGTGATCGCCAGGTTGCCGGAGTGACTCGGGTCCAGCGTGCGACCCCCACGCAAGACGGTCAGCTGGGCGCGAATGGTGGCGCGAAAGGGAAAGAGCTCGGCGGGCGGCGGCGTTCCGTCATCGGCCCAGTGCTGCCGAAAGCGCGCCATCGGAATTAGATCGGACCTAAAGCGCGGGTTGCGTTCGACGGTCTGCGCGACGGTACGGTACGGCCCGTCTTCGGGCGTACGCGCCTCCCAAGTCACGTGCGCGCCGTGCGCAAAGGCGCGATCGACGGCCAGGGTGCCGCCGAGCACCGCCACCGTCGCCACCGCAAAGGCGATGCCGCGCACCCAAGGCGCGACGTGCTGGCCGCCATCGCTCACCCATGACTTGTCCCTCAAAGGGTGGATGCAAGTCCAGGTCTTTGATGGCTCAAGGTTCGCGTGAAGAAGCCGTTTTCCTGCACGTGGAACGCTTTCGTTCGGCGCATTATACGATCCTCGAGCGCGAC